>JALZDU010000196.1 GCA_030862405.1 Actinomycetota bacterium
CCGAGCACCACCAGCAGGCTCTGGTCCTGTTCCGCGAGAGCGGCCACAAGGCCGGGGAAGTGGAGGCCCTCAACGGTGTTGGCGAGACCCACCGCGCCGCCGGCCACCATGACCAGGCCCGCGCCCAGCACACCGCCGCGCTCACCCTGGCCACCCAGATCGGCCACCGGTACGAGCAGGCCCGCGCCCACGACGGCCTCGCCCACAGCCACCACGCCACCGGCGCGGTCGAGCAGGCCCGCCGCCACTGGCAGCTCGCGTTGACCAGCTACACCGACCTCGGCGTCCCCGACGCCCACGACATCCAAGCCCACCTGGCCGCACTCGACCCCCAACCAGGATAGCGACTGAGACCGGGAGCACCCGGTGACTGGGCCGTCGCCCCAGTGGGCACTGTCCCCACTGGACTACCGTGCACACGTCGTCAGCGACCTTCCCGACAGCCTGTCCCAGGCAATGGTGGCGCGCTGCGGGCACCACCTGCCGGTGTGCGCCGGGCTCGATGCGGTGCCCCGCGTGCGTGTTTGATGATCGGACCGGAGCTACCCGACCTCCAAGGGCTGCCTGACTCCCACCGGCTGCCTGACCCACCGGATATGGCCGTGGTTACCGCCGGGTGAGCGCTAGCGCGGCCTTCCGTGCAGCGGTTTTGACCCTGGGTGGCTGAAGCTTTCTGGGGCATGCGGGTATCACAGGTTGCTCTTGACCTGTGCCTTCATCGCTGTAGTCATCTGCCAGCGCCTCGATTCCGGGGTGTGTGAAGCTGCAGTTTGGTGCTTAGTTGATCACGGTATGGCCAAGGCGGTCAGCACACCCGGTAGTGGTAGCGACCGGGCGATCCCACAAGCGATGCTGCGAGCAGCGGAAACATCAGCAAGGCACGTCACGGCGCGCCGCCCGCCGGTATGCCCGCCATACGACAGTTCACGTGGTAAACCAGCAACATGACAGCGAAACCAGCCCCGAGACGGGGGTGGGAAGCGTTCGCCGGCCCGGCGCAGGTCAACCAGCGACGGTACGAGGCGGTTCGCGCCTACGTGCTGGAGGGCGCGCCGCTGACCGAGGCCGCAGCCCGGTTCGGGTACACCCCGTCGGCGTTGGCGTCGCTGGTGCGCGACTTCCGCGCCGGCAAGCTCACACTGTTCGCCGACCCGGGCAGGCCCGGGCGCAAGAGCGCGCCGAAGAAGGACGCCGCCCGCGGCCGGGTCATCGCGCTGCGCCGCGAGGGCCTGTCGATCTACGAGATCAGCACGCGGCTGGCGGCGGAGGGCAGCCCGCTCAACCGCACCGGGATCGGGCAGATCCTCACCGAGGAGGGCTTCGGGCGGCTGCTGCGCCACCCCGAGCCCGAGACCAGCATCAACCCGGCCACCGCCGGGCGAGACACGAAACTGCCCCGCGCCAAGGTCATCGACTTCGACCGCTTCCCCGCCGCCACCACCACCCGGCTGGCCGGGCTGCTGCTGACCCTGCCGGACCTGGTCGCCCTCGATCTGCCCGCCCTGGCCCGCAAGGCCGGCTACCCCGGCACCCGCGTCATCCCCGCCGTCTGCTGGCTGTTGTCGCTGCTGGCCCTCAAACTGACCGCCACCCGGCGCGTCAGCCACGTCGACGATCTACTCGACGACCCGGCCAGCGCCCTGTTCGCCGGGCTGGCGATCCTGCCGAAGAAGTCCGCCCTCACCGAGTACTCCTACCGCCTCTCCCACGACCACCAGCGCAACTTCCTGGCCGCCCTGGACACCAAGCTGATCGCCGCCGGGCTGGCCGGCAGCAACGAAGGGATCTTCGATCTGGACTTCCACGCCGTCATGCACTGGGGCCACGACCCCGCCCTGGAACGCCACTACGTGCCCACCCGCTCGCAGCGCTCCCGGTCGGTGCTGACCTTCTTCGCCCAAGACAGCGGAACGCACAACCTCGTCTACGCCAACGCCGACATCACCAAGGCCACCCAGGCCCGCGAGGTCATCGCGTTCTGCGATCACTGGAAGGCCGCATCCGGCACCGACCCCGCGATGCTGGTCATGGACCAGAAGGTCACCAACCAGGCCGTGCTCGGCGAGCTCGATGCCCGCGGAGTCAAGTTCCTCACCCTGCGCATGCGCTCCCCGGCCCTGGTCCGCCACATCAACACCCTCGAACCGGCCGACTTCAAAACGATCACGCTGGACCGGCCCGGCCCCCACAACAAGCCGAAAGTCCACGAGGACAAGGCCGCCAAGCTGACCAACTACCCCGGCACCCTCCGCCAACTCGTCGTCACCGGCCTCGGCCGCGAAGCCGCCACCGTCATCATCACCAACGAGCACCACGCCAGCCCGAAGAAGCTGATCAGCCAGTACGCCCGCCGCATGACGATCGAACAACGCCTCGCTGAGATCATCCGCTCCTTCTGCGCCGACGCCCTGTCCAGCACCGTCAATCTCAACGTCGACCTGGACATCATGCTGTGCGTCCTGGCCCAAGCCCTGCTCGCCGCGTTCCGAACCCGGCTCGGCCCCGGCTACGCCACCGCCACCCCCGACACCCTCCAGCGCCGCTTCCTCGACAGCTCCGGCACCATCACCACCGCCGGCGACCAGATCACAGTCCGTATCGACCGCCGCGCCTACTCACCCGTCCTGCGCCAGGCCAGCCTCCCATCCGACACCACCATCCCCTGGTGGCACGGACGGCGCCTCCACTTCGAGTTCAGCTAACCCGGGGCCGAAGAAGCTGCATGGAAATCCGCGTTAGCGGTCCCAGCTGTTCCACCACAGCCCCCGACAACCTACCCCGTCAGCCGGGTGGTTGCGGC
>JALZDU010000198.1 GCA_030862405.1 Actinomycetota bacterium
AGCGTCTACTGTGGACACTTTGGCAACACGATGACTGCGAAGCCTGCTGCCACAGTTCAGCAAGCACAAGCTCGGGGGCGTGGGGGAGAGGAGCCAATCCTGCGGGTTGCGTGGTGAAAACTAACGGGGCTTCGCCCCAGCCCGACGAGCCGTGCCGTGGTCGGTTGGGGTTCGGGGGCTCCGGTCGGCGGGGTTGAGACCGTGACCGGCACGCCGGTCCGGTGTATGAACCGCGGAGCGGTTGGTTAGCCAACTGGCCGCCCGACCGACCGGAGCCCACCCGTGACCGTAGCGCGCACTGTCGCTGATGTCCTCGATGATCACGTGGTGTTCGAGGTGGAGTGCATTGACAGGATGTATCTCAACGTCTACGTGCCTGGGCTGCAGTACCCCGCTGGGTTGGTCGGGTTCGTGCACCGCCAGCTGGGTCTGCCGATCGCCTCGACTGCGCCGCTGGGGAAGATCAGCGACGGGTTCAGTGCCGCGATGCACCGCTTCGCCCGCGACCAGAAGGTGCCCTGGGTGGACTTCGCCCGAGGTCAGCGCAAGGACGACGTGGCCCACGAGCACCTGGCTCGGTTCGACCGCGACGAAGGGGTGTTGTTCATCGGTCGGGCCCAGGAGAAGACGGGGCTGTTCCGCACTGAGAAGCGCCGCAACGCCGAAAGCCGGGCCTACCCGTGGATCGTGCGCTCCACCGGGGTGGTCAACCACTATTACGTCTACGCCGTGGACGCCGACTTCGGGCCGTTCTTCCTGAAGTTCTGCTCCTACTTCCCCTACACCGCTCGGTTGTGCATCAACGGCCACGAGTGGGCCAAACGGCAGGCCGCGAAGGCCGGGATCGGGTACACCGCGCTGGACAACGGGTTCGCCACCTGCGATGACCCGGCCGCGCTGCAAGCCGTCTGCGACCGCCTGGGTCCCGAGCAGATCCAGGCGCTGCTGGACAAGTGGCTGGCGATTCTGCCCAGTGCGTTCACCGAGGCCGATCGGGCCGCAGGCTACCGGTATGAGTGCTCGATCCTGCAGGCCGAGTTTTCCCTGACCCAGGTGCTGGACCGACCCGTGTCGGGGCGGGTGTTCTTCGAACAGGTCATCCGCGACAACCTCGACGCCGGGCGCCCCGACCAGGTCAGCCTCATCTTCGACCGGCGGGTGCACCGTGGCCGTAAACGGCCCACTCCGGGCCGGTTCCGCACTCGGGTGATCACCGACGGGGTCACCCCGAGCGTGCACATCGACTACAAGCACACCAAGATCAAGCAGTATCACAAGGAGGGACGGGCGCTACGGACCGAGACCACGATCAACGACACCGGTGACTTCGGGATCAGGAAAGGGCTGACCCATCTGCCCGCGCTGCGGGAGATCGGCTTCTCCGCCAACCGGCGCCTGCTGGGCGTCCAACAACTCAGCCACAACCCGATCCGCGCCGAAGAGGCATTCACCGCCGTGCACCAGCCGATCATCACCGACGACGGGCACCGCATCGCCGGGCTGCGCCTGGGGGATGCCCGTGCCCACGCCCTGCTACAAGCGCTGCTGGTGTTCTCGCTGCTCCCGAACGGGTTCCTCAACCGCGACCTGCGCGGTCTGCTCGCCGGGCTGCTCGGCAAACACCCCGATGAGATCACCGCCGGGCAGGTCAGCTACGACCTGCGCCGGCTCCGCGCCCACGGCCTGATCAGCCGCATCCCGGGAACCCACCGATACCAGACCACCGACACCGGGCTGCACCACGCCATGCTGATCACCCACATCGACACCCGGCTGCTCCGGCCCGGCCTGGCGCAGCTCACTGACCCCGACCCACCAGCACCCAGCCCACTGCGCACCGCCGCGCGCAACTACCAACGCACCCTCGACCAGCTCACCCAGGAGGCCGGATTCGCTGCTTAACACCAAACTTGACTCGATCTCACCGACTTCGTCGGTCCTAGCCTTCTAGCTATCACCTCCCCCACTGCTATGACCTGCGGTTTCTCCCCCGGCAGCCGCCGGGGTATAGATTGGGTACAACTCAGTGCAGCGTCCACCAGTGAACGCGTGCGGTCCAGAGCGTCGGGCCAGTAT
>JALZDU010000222.1 GCA_030862405.1 Actinomycetota bacterium
GGTCACCAGCAACCTGCACCCCTCCGGGTTCGACACGATCATGCCCAAGACCCTGGCCACCGCCACCGTCGACCGGCTGCTGCACCACGCCCACATCGTGCTCACCAATAGCACCAGCCTCCGCCTCGCCGAGGCCACCGCAGGCAAGAGGGTGATCCCATTGACCTAGATCAACAGGAGATCAGCCGACCGCGGACAGGGAAATAACCTGCCCGCCAACAGGGAGATCAACTGTCCGCCCAGAGGGAAGTCCAACTGTCCCTTGACACAGCCGGGGCTGTCCGCTGTGTGTGCCGCGCAGCCCTTAGCCTCCCAGCGCCTTGCTTCTGGTCAACGCCCGACCTTACAAGGACGAGTCTTCCTGTTCCAAGGAGGCCGAGTCGGGGCCCATATATAGGGCCCAACTACCCGAGGTGGGCCCGGACGCAGCCGGACGCCACCGGACAGACGAAGATCGGCCCCTGGACCTGTTCACACTGGTCAGGGGCCGGTCTGGCTGGTGGTGGCGGGTGAAGGATTCGAACCTTCGAACTGACGTTCCGCACATTTGCGACGGGTTATCTCAGCTTTTCTTGAGCTCCCAGCCTTCGGCCTGTTCGAGTGCGCTCAGGGAGCGGGTTTCGAGGTCAGTGATGAGTTCGCGTAACCGGCGGGCGTTGTCGAACCAGGGCTGGTAGCGGTCGGCCTGGTCGGCGCTGAGGATCTTGGTTACTGTCCGGCCCGCGACGGTGCGGGTCCACTGGAAGTAGGGCCCGTGCAGGGTCGGGGGGTCGGCCTTGCAGCGGCAGTTCGTCTTGCCGCAGCGCATCCACCGGTGCAGCAGGCTGCCGGGCAGGGCGTGGTCGAGTGTGGCGAGCTCGGCGGTCAGTCGCGCACCGGGCGGGCCCGGATCAGAGCTGCGGGTGGGCATCGCGGGATGTCACCTCCGGCGTGTCGTGTCCTTCAGTGGATCGCTGAAGGATAGCGTGTGTTCTGCTGAGCGCAAGGCACACCGTGGAGGCAGACATGACCGAACCCGGACCGTTCGAGCTGACCTCATCGGTGCTGGGCGGGCTGCCGGTGGTCAACCACTTCTGGAACAGGCTGCGGCTCGATGAGCTGCTGGCGGCGCACCTGCCCGTCGACGACGCCCGCCTCAAGCTGGCCCCGGCGACCGCGGTGCGTCTGGTGGTCACCAACCTGCTGGTAGGCCGGGAGCCGCTCTACGCGCTGGGCGAGTGGGCGGCCCGGTTCGCCCCGGGTCTGCTCGGGCTGGGCACTGGCCAGGCCGCTGCGATCAACGACGACCGGGTCGGGCGGGCGTTAGAGCGGCTGTTTGACGCCGACCGGGCCAGCCTGCTCACCGCGCTGGTGCTGCGCGCGGTGCGCGAGTTCGACATCGACACCAGCGAGTGCCACAACGACTCCACGTCGGTCACGGTGTCGGGGGCCTACCGCGACGCCACCGGGACCCCGCGCGGCGGCAAGCCCACCCCGGTGATCACCCATGGGCACTCCAAGGACCACCGACCCGACCTCAAGCAGCTGGTGTGGATCCTGACCGTGGCCGGCGACGGGGCCGTCCCGCTGGCCTACCGCCTCGCCGACGGCAACACCACCGACGACCCCACCCACATCCCCACCTGGGACGGCCTGGTGGCGCTGCTGGGCCGGACCGACTTCCTCTACGTCGCGGACTCCAAGCTGTGCTCGCGCGAGGCGATGGTCCACATCGCCGCCCGCGGCGGACGGTTCGTCACCGTGCTCCCGCACACCCGCTCCGAGGACAAGGCATTCCGGGCCTGGATCCAGACCCACGTCCCGGACTGGACCGAGGCGACCCGCCGACCCGGCCCACGACTGGGCGAGCCCGACCAGGTGTACTCGACCTGCCCCGCCCCGGTGCCCTCCGCCGAGGGCTACCGGATCATCTGGGTGCACTCCACCGCGAAGGCCGCCCGCGACGCGACCACCCGATCAGCCCGCGTCGAGGCCGGCATCGCCGCCCTACAAGACCTGGACCAGCGACTTGCCGGGCCACGCTGCCGGCTCCGCGACCGGGTCACCGTCGACCAGGCCGCAGCGCTCGCGCTCACCGACGCCCACGCCCAGCGCTGGGTCACCGCCACCGTCACCGACACCGTGCACAAGACCTACCGCCAAGAACGCCGCGGCCGCCCCGGGCCGAACACCCGCTACCGCGAGATCGCCACCACCCGCTACAGCGTGGCCCACGACATCGTGCCCGACCGCATCGCCTACGACGCCGCCTCCGATGGCTGCTTCCCGTTGATCACCAACGACACCACGCTGTCCGACGCCGAGGTCCTGGCCGCCTACCGCTACCAACCCCACCTCGAACGCCGCCACCACCTGCTCAAGGGCGTCCAGGACGCCGCCCCGGTGCTGCTGCACACCCCGGCTCGCATCGAGGCCCTGTTCTGCTGCCAGTTCCTCGCCCTGCTCCTCGGCGCCCTGATCGAACGCGAGATCCGCGCCGCCATGCACCGTGCCGCCACCACGACGATTCCCCTCTACCCCGAGTTCCGAGGCTGCCCTGCACCCTCCGCCGAGCGCGTCCTGGAGATCTTCGCCAATGTCGCCCGGCACCAACTGCTCGATCACCACCGCCAGCTCGTGCAGACCTTCGAACCCGAGCTGACACCGCAGCAGACCCAGGTGCTCGACCTGCTCGCCATCCCGACCACCAGCTACACCCAGCACCGGTAAATCGACCGCTATCACAAACCAGATATGCGGAACGTCAGCTATGAACCCCGTGAACGAACATTGCTGCCAACAGACCGGACCCCTTACGGCTCCCTTGCAGGACGGGTCAGCGGCCCTGGCGAGCCGAGGGTGTTCCTGTC
>JALZDU010000230.1 GCA_030862405.1 Actinomycetota bacterium
CGCGGCTCCGGGAGGGGGACAGGGTGCGTGTTTGAGTCGCTGCTGGTCGCCAACCGCGGCGAGATCGCCCGGCGGGTGATCCGCACCGCTCGGATGCTCGGGATACGCACCGTCGCGGTGCACTCCGTGGCGGATTCTGAGCTGCCCTTCGTTACCGAGGCCGACGAGGCGGTCGAGCTGAGCGGGCCACCCGCGCAGGCTTACCGGGACTCCTGCCAGCTACTCGACGCCGCACACCGCACCAGCGCGGTTGCAGTACATCCTGGCTACGGGTTCCTGTCCGAGGACGCGGGATTTGCTCGGGCGGTCCGCGATGCCGGCCTGGCGTGGGTGGGTCCCAGCGCTGAGGCGATCTCCTTGATGGGTGACAAGGTGACCGCACGCGACACCGTGGCGGCCGCCGGAGTGCCGGTGGTGCCCGGTTCACATGGCGCAGTGACGCAGCCGGACGCCGCGCTGGCGCAGGCGCAGTGGGTGGGTTTCCCGGTGATGCTCAAGGCCGCCGCCGGGGGAGGCGGTATGGGCATGGCGGTGGCGGCCGACGCCGACACGCTGTGCGCTGAGCACGCCAGGGTCAGCGCATTCGCGCAACGGCTTTTCGGTGACCCGCGGCTGTTCGTCGAGCGGTACTTCCCGCGGGTGCGCCACGTCGAGGTGCAGGTTCTCGGGTTGGCCGACGGCCGGGTGCTGGCGCTGGGGGAGCGCGACTGCTCGGTGCAGCGGCGACACCAGAAGGTGGCCGAAGAGAGCCCGTCGCCCGCAGTCGAGCCGGACTTGCGTCGCCGGATGGAACACGCCGCGGTGCTGGCTGCCTCCAGTGTGGATTACCGGAATGCGGGAACGGTGGAGTTCCTGCTCGATGTGGAAACCGGCGACTTTTTCTTCCTGGAGATGAACACCCGGCTGCAGGTGGAGCATCCCGTCACCGAGTTACGTTATGGCGTGGACCTGGTGGCAGCTCAGCTGCGCATCGCCGAGGGCGCCGAACCCGGTTTTGACGTCGATACTGCTGTTCCCGATGGACATGTGATCGAGCTGCGGATCAACGCGGAGGATCCTCAGCGGTTTCTGCCGGGTCCCGGTGCGGTCACCGAGTGGGTGGAGCCCGCCGGGGATGGGGTGCGGGTGGACGCCGGCTATGCGAAGGGCACCACGGTGACGCCGCTGTATGACTCCTTGCTGGCCAAGCTGGTGGTACACGGTCGCGACCGCGACCAGGCCCTGCTGCGGGCGCGGGCGGCGGTGGCCGGGTTCACCGTGGCCGGGCCGAAGTGCAACTTGCCCTTCCACGCCGAGCTGCTGGAGCACCCCGAGTTTGTCTCTGGGCGGTACGACACCGGACTCGTTGCCCGGATGCGCTCCTAACCCCCCGCGTGTCCGGCGCTGGTGCACGGTGTGTCGCGCTGGCATGTCGAAAAGCCCACGACGTGCACAGCGCACCGGTCAGGTTAGGCGTAAAGCTCATGAACCGCCGGTGAGACCTTTCCGCCATTCTGTGCGTAAATGCAACTTTGCGGGTATTCCTGCTCGATGAGCGTCCGCGGACGTCGAGAAGGGATGACCCATGGCAACACAGACGGTGGCCGACTACCTGCTGAGCCGGCTGCGGGAGTGGGGCGTGCAGCATGTCTTCGGCTACCCCGGTGATGGAATCAATGGCCTGATGGCCGCGTGGGACCGCGCCGAGGACCAGCCACGGTTCGTGCAGGCGCGGCACGAGGAGATGGCGGCCTTCGAGGCCGTCGGCTACGCGAAGTTCACTGGCCGGGTCGGTGTCTGTGCGGCCACCTCCGGCCCGGGTGCGATCCATCTGCTCAACGGGCTCTACGACGCCAAGCTCGACCACGTTGCGGTGGTGGCGATCGTCGGACAGACCAACCGCAGCGCGATAGGTGGTTCTTACCAGCAGGAAGTCGACCTGCTGAGCTTGTACAAGGACGTCGCGAGCGACTACGTGCAGATGGCCACGGTTGCCGAGCAGCTGCCCAACGTGCTCGACCGTGCGATCCGCACCGCGGTGGCTCGGCGCGCGCCGACCGCGGTGATCGTCCCGGCCGACGTGCAGGAGCTGGAGTACACGCCGCCGCTCCACGAGTTCAAGATGGTGCCCTCGAGCCTCGGGGTGGCCTGGTCCACCCCTCACCCGGACGAAGAGGCGGTCCGCCGGGCGGCCGACGTGCTCAATGCGGGCAGCCGGGTGGCGATCCTCGCCGGCTCCGGCGCTCGCGGGGCGCGCGCCGAGCTGGCGGAGATTGCCGAGCTGCTGGGCGCCGGGGTAGCCAAGGCGCTGCTGGGCAAGGACGTGCTTTCCGACGAGCTGCCCTACGTCACCGGGTCGATCGGCCTGCTCGGAACGAGGCCGAGCTACGAGATGATGCGGGGCTGCGACACCCTGCTGACCGTCGGCTCGAGCTTCCCCTACACCCAGTTCATGCCCGAGTTCGGCCAGGCCAGGGCGGTGCAGATCGACATCGACCCTGCCTTGATCGGGATGCGCTACCCCTACGAGGTCAATGTCGTGGGCGATGCGGCGGCCACGCTGCGCGCGCTGATCCCGTTGCTGGACCGCAAACCGGACCGGTCGTGGCGCGAGAGCATCGAGTCCGACGTTGCCCGCTGGTGGGAGACCATGGCGATGCAGGCCGACCTCGAGGCCGACCCGATCAACCCGATGCGGCTGTTCGCCGAGCTGTCTCCCCGGCTACCCGAGGACGCGATCCTCACCGCCGACTCCGGCTCGGCGGCCAACTGGTACGCCCGGCAGCTGCGCTTTCGCGGCTCCATGCGCGGGTCGCTGTCGGGCACCCTGGCGACCATGGGACCCGGTGTTCCCTACGGCATCGGGGCCAAGTTCGGCTACCCGCACCGGCCGGTGATCGTGTTCGCAGGCGACGGCGCCATGCAGATGAACGGTCTCGCCGAGCTGATCACCATCAAGCGGTACTGGGCCGAGTGGGAGGATCCCCGGCTGGTGGTTGCCGTGTTGCACAACGACGACCTCAACCAGGTCACCTGGGAGATGCGCGCGCTGGGCGGGGCGCCCAAGTTCGTGCAGTCCCAGAGCCTGCCCGACGTGGACTATGCGGGATTCGCCGCCGGTTTGGGTTTGCAGGCCATCGCCGTCGACAAGCCTGAGGACGTTGGCCCGGCCTGGGACCGCGCGCTGGGCGCCGACCGGCCCACCGTGCTGGATGTGCGCTGTGACCCCAATGTGCCGCCGGTGCCGCCGCATGCCACGTACGAGCAGATGAAGGATGCCGCACAGGCTCTGATGCACGGTGACGAGGACCGGTGGGGCGTGATCAAGCAAGGTGTCAAGACCAAGCTCCAGGAATTCCTGCCGCACCGGGAAGGCTGAGCCGTGCCCGGGTTGTCACCGAGACCCGCCACGCCGGCCGCCGAGCGGGCTCGGGGATAGCGGTCGAGTCGCTGGGCAGTCAGCCGACCTGGCCCGCGGCGTCGACGTCGGCGCGGTGCGCCGGACATTGCTTGCAGAAAGGTGGAGCACCGATGACCAGTAGTAAGCCTCAGGTGGTGGTGGTGACCGGTGCCAGCGGCGGCATTGGCCGGGCGACCGCGCAGGCCTTCGGAGCCCGTGGCGCCAAGGTGGCGTTGCTGGCCCGCGGCGAGTTGGGCCTGCAGGGCGCGGCCAAGGAGGTCGAGGGCGCGGGCGGGACAGCGCTTCCGATCCCCGTCGACACCGCCGACTACGAGCAGATCGAGCAAGCCGCCGACCGGGTCGAGCTGGAGATTGGGCCGATCGACGTGTGGGTCAACGTGGCCTTCACCTCGGTGTTCGCGCCGTTCAGCCAGATCACGCCGCAGGAGTACAAGCGGGTCACCGAGGTGTCCTATCTCGGCTATGTCTATGCCACCCGCGTCGCGTTGGACCGGATGCTGCCGCGAGACCAAGGCACTATCGTGCAGGTCGGGTCGGCGCTGGCCTACCGTGGCATTCCGCTGCAGTCGGCTTACTGCGGAGCCAAACACGCGATCCAGGGCTTCCATGACTCGCTGCGCTGTGAGCTGCTGCACGACAAGAGCAACGTGCACGTGACGATGGTGCAGATGCCGGCGGTGAACACCCCGCAGTTCTCCTGGGTGCTGTCCCGGCTGCCCAATCACGCCCAACCCGTCCCGCCGATCTACCAGCCCGAGGTGGCCGCTAAGGCCGTGGTCTATGCGGCGGATCACCCGAAGCGCCGCGAGTACTGGATAGGCGGCTCGACAGTGGGCACCTTGATCGCCAACAAGTTCATTCCCGGAATCCTGGACCGCTACCTGGCCCGGACCGGTTACCAGTCCCAGCAGATCGACCAGCCCCGTGACCCGGACCAGCCGGTCAACCTGTGGGAGCCCGCTGATGGGCCGCAGGGACGCGACTTCGACACCCACGGCATCTTCGACGCCAGGTCCACCCCACGCAGTTACCAGATGTGGGCTTCTCAGCACCACGGGTTGCTTGGCGCGGTGGGTGCCGGTGCCGTTGCCCTGCTCGGCCTGCTGGCCGCCCGGGGGGGAGCTGGCGACTGACACGACTTCTCTGGGCAGATTCGGACGTCGCGACCCCGAGACGAGAGACACCGACACGGTGTACAGGGGGCCGGACACAGCAGGCACTCGAGCCGGACACGCCGGGGATAGCGTGTGCACTGTGGGTCGGCTGGTGGTGATCGAGGGGCTGGACGGGGCTGGCAAGCGCACCCTGGCCGATGGGCTGGTCGGCGCGCTGACGGCGCGGGGCGCGAAGGTCGCCCAGATGCAGTTTCCGCGCTACGGCATCGACGTGCACGCCGACCTGGTCCGCGACGCCCTCTACGGTCGAGCGGGTGACCTGCCCGACTCGGTATACGCCATGGCTGCGCTGTTCGCTCTGGACCGGCGAGACGCCGCTGCCGAGTTGTGCGAGCTGCGGTCCAGCTATGACGTGGTGCTGCTGGATCGCTACGTCGCGTCCAACGCAGCGTATAACGCGGCAAGGTTGCATGAAGACGCCGACGGCCCGTTAGTCGAGTGGGTCCGCGCGCTGGAGGTGGACCGCTTCGGTGTCCCGGTGCCCGACATCCAGCTCCTGCTTCGGGTGCCGGTGACCGTCGCCGCGGCCCGCACGGACGGGCGCGCCGCGGCCGACAGCGCGCGCGCGAAGGACCGTTACGAGACCGACACCGGACTGCAAGCCCGGTGCGCTGCCGTCTACGACGGGCTCGCTGACAGCGGCTGGCTGGCCCCGTGGTGGGTGATAGATGGTAGTGCCGCCGGTGGGACTGGGCCCGACCCGATCGGCGTGGCCGCCCGCCTGTGGGAAGCGTCCGCAGCAGTGCCACCATGGTCTCCATGAGGGCTCGTGTGCTCGTGGTCGACGATGACCCCGCGTTAGCTGAGATGCTGACCATCGTGCTGCGCGGGGAGGGATTCGATCCCGCAGTGGTCGCGGAAGGTACCAAGGCGTTGCCTGCCCTGCGCGAGCTGAAGCCGGACCTGGTGTTGCTGGATCTCATGTTGCCGGGCATGAACGGCATCGATGTGTGCAAGGCGATCCGCGCCGAGTCTGGTGTCCCGATCGTGATGCTCACCGCCAAGACCGACACCGTCGACGTGGTGCTAGGCCTGGAGTCCGGCGCGGACGACTACGTGGTCAAGCCGTTCAAACCCAAGGAGCTGGTGGCCAGGCTGCGGACCCGGTTGCGCCGCACCGAGGCGGATCCCGCCGAGCAGCTCACCATCGGCGACCTGGCCATCGACGTGCCGGGTCACCAGGTCAGCCGCAACGGAACACCGATCTCGCTGACTCCGCTGGAGTTCGACCTGCTGGTGGCCCTGGCCCGCAAACCCCGTCAGGTGTTCACACGCGAGGTGCTGCTCGAGCAGGTCTGGGGTTACCGGCACGCCGCGGACACCCGGCTGGTCAATGTGCACGTCCAGCGGCTACGGTCCAAGATCGAGCGGGACCCCGAGTGTCCGGAGGTTGTGCTGACCGTGCGCGGCGTCGGATACAAGGCCGGTACGACGTGAGTCCCCCCGCTGCTCGGATCACTGCGCGCTGATGTCGCTGGCGGTCCGGGTGACCGATCTCCTGCACCGGGTCGCAGGCCAGACCCGCGAGCTGGCTCGTGAGCTGTCGACGGGGGCAGGCGCGATGTGGCGCCGCTCGCTGCAGATCCGGGTGGTGGGAAGCACCGTGGCGCTGTCTTCCACCGTGGTGCTGGTGCTGGGCATGATGCTGCAAGCCCAGATTGCCCAGCGGCTGATCGAGAACAAGACACAGGCCGCGCTGCTTCAAGCCGAGAACAGCAGGGTCGTGTTGGAGTCCGAGCTCCGCGCGGTCGATCCCACCTCAACGTCATTGACCAGCAGGCTCACCACGGCTGTCGATCGGCTGACCCATTCTGACCCCACCGGTGAGCGCCCCGCGGCGGTCAGCGCCGGAGCCTACGAGCCGGTGTTGGTGGACGGTGGCGGCCCGTCAGGGGTGGCCGGTACAGGGCAGAAGATCGGCCCGCTCGACGACGTCCCCGCGGTGCTGCAGTCCGCCGTGGAACGCGGCGTGCTCGCCCACAAGATCACCACGGTGCAACGGGACTCAACCGCGGTGACCATGCTGGCGGTCGGCATGCCGGTTGCCAGTGCGGGCCGCACCATGCAGCTCTACCTACTGTTCCCGCTCACCGCGGAGCAGCGCACGCTACACCTGGTGCAGTCCACTCTGGTGGTCGGCGGTTTGGTGCTACTGGGGCTCATTGCGGGAATCGCCAGCCTGGTGACCCACCAGGTGGTGATCCCGGTCCGGCAGGCTGCTGAAGTGGCCGAACGCTTCGCCGATGGCCACCTCTCCGAGCGCATGCCGGTGGTCGGAAGCGACGACATGGCCAGGCTGGGCACCTCGTTCAACGAGATGGCAGCGAGCATCCAACGGCAGATCCGCCAGCTCGAGGAGTTCGGCGAACTGCAGCGCGGTTTCACCTCCGACGTCTCCCACGAGCTGCGCACCCCGCTGACCACCGTGCGGATGGCGGCCGATGTGCTGTATGACGCGCGGGACATGCTGCACCCGGTGCTGCATCGATCCACCGAGCTGCTGGTCAACGAGCTGGA
The DNA here is from genome assembly GCA_030862405.1 of Actinomycetota bacterium. Classification (GTDB taxonomy): domain Bacteria; phylum Actinomycetota; class Actinomycetes; order Mycobacteriales; family Pseudonocardiaceae. The sequence continues at coordinate 7,093 of JALZDU010000230.1, forward strand.
TCGATTCGAGGCGCTGCTCACGGACCTGCTGGAGATTTCCCGGCTGGACGCGGGGGTCGCCGAGCTGCACAGCGAGACGCTCGACGTGCGCGCCACCGTGGAGAATGCGGTCGCCGCGGTGCGCGCGGTAGCCGACCAGGCCGGCACCCCGCTGGAACTGGAGCTGCCGGACACGGAGGTGCTCGCCGAGATCGATCCGCGCCGGGTGGAGCGGATCGTGCGCAACCTGCTCACCAACGCGCTGGACCATGGCGAGGGCCATCCAGTTGAGGTGGTGGTCGCCGCGGACTCCGACGCGGTCGCCGTGCTGGTGTGCGACCACGGCGTTGGGCTGCACCCAGATCAGCACGAGCTGGTTTTCACCAGGTTCTGGCGCGGTGATCCGTCGCGTGACCGGCGCACCGGGGGCACCGGTCTGGGACTGTCGATCAGCCTGGAGGACGCTCGGCTGCACGGGGGCTGGTTGCAGGCCTGGGGCGAACCCGGGCGGGGCAGCGCCTTCCGGCTCACCTTGCCCCGCAGCCGGGGCATCGAGCTCAGCGGCAGCCCGCTACTGCTGGGACCCAGAAACGTTCCCAGCGCCCTCCCCGTGACAGGCTTCCCAGCGTCGGCCGGACCCGGTATCCGGTGATGCCAGTGACGTCACGACGCGCCGCCGTCCTCGCCGCCGTGTTCGCCTCGCTGGTGGGCTGTGCTGCCGTCCCGGGCACCTCCGACATGCAAGTGGTGCGCTCGATTCCGGTGGGCTCGGCAGGGGCTCCGCTGGCCGGACCGGAACAGGGCGTGGATCCCTTCCGGCTGGTGCGAGATTTTATCGAGGCAACCGGTAGCCCGGCGAACGGGCATGCCGCCGCGCGTGCCTTCCTGTCGCGGGAGGCGGCAACGAGTTGGGACAATCGCGCCGGACTGACCGTGATCGAGGACGCTCCTGGCGCTACGCCGCAGGCCGGCCCGGAAGACGGTGTCCGCCGTATCCGGGTCGGGGGCCCGCGGCTGGGCGTGCTCGCCGCGGACGGCAGCTTCGCGCCGGCAGCAGGATTGTTCGCCGTCTCGCTCGAGGTGGTCAAAGAGCAAGGCGAGTGGCGGATCACCAACCCACCACCTGGGGTAGTGGTGGAGGCCACCGCTTTCCAGCGTAACTATCGCCAGGTTCGGGTCTATTTCGTCGACCCGAGCCGCGGCAAGCTGGTACCCGACCTGCGCTGGGTGCCCGCGCAGCCGGCGTCCACGTTGCCGGGTCGGGTATTGGACCTGCTGCTGGCCGGGCCCTCCCAGCGCTTGGCCGGAGCCGTCCGGTCGGTGTTGCCGGAAGGGACCAGGCCCCGATCTAACGTGCTGGTCAACGACTCCGGACAGGCGATGATCAACTTGACCGGTCTCGCCGCGCTGCGCGAACCGGATCGTCGGCTGGTCGCGGCGCAGGTCGTCAGCACGCTCGACGGCTTGCTGCCGGCCCCGCTACGGCTACTCGCCGATGGCGAACCGCTGGTGCCCGACAAGGTCGAATGGACCACGGCCGATGTCGCGTCCTACACCTCGGCGGGAGGCTCGCGGCCCGACGTACCTGGACAGGTTGTTGTCGATGGCCGATTGCTCGGGCTGGATGGTGCTCCAGTGCCGGGGCCGGCCGGCGACGGCCAGTTGACCGTGCTCAGCGCGGCCCGGTCAAGCCCCGGTGGGGAGCAACTGGCGGTGGTCGTCGCCGGTCAGGATGGCCGCCCGCAGCTACGCGCGGGTCGGGTCGGCGGGGACCTGGGTGCGGCGGCGCTGGACGCGGTGTCGATGACCCGGCCCACCTGGCGGCCCTCCGGTGCCGAGGTGTGGACCGTGATCAACGGCCGCACGGTGGCGGGGGTGGTGGTCTTGGAAACCGGTCCCTCGTCGAGTTACCAAGTTAACGCTACTGAACTGGCACGGCTTGGCCCCATCTCGGAAATGCAGCTGTCCCAGGACGGTGTACGGGTGGCCGCGGTGGTCGGCGGGCGTCTGGTGGTGGCCGTTGTGGTGACCGAGTCCGGGGTGGTGAGCCTGCGCCATCCGCAGGTGTTGCGGGAGGGCAACCTGCCGCCTACGGCGGGCGTGGACTGGGCCCGTCCGGAGCTGCTGGTTGCGGCCTCGGCCGGGCCGGTCCCCCAGGTGTCCTCGGTGTCCGTGGACGGGCTGACCCGCCGGCAGATCTCCAGCACCAACCTGACCGGTCCGCTGACCGACATCGCCGCCGCGCCCGGCCGTCAGATCGTGGTAGCCGACGCCACCGGGCTGTGGGCGTATTCAGATACCCAAGAGGTGTGGGAACCGCTGCTCGGCGGCATCGGACCCGGCGCGGTACCCCTCTACCCTGGCTGACGGGCTGGCGCACGTCCGGCTGCTGGAAGTTGGGGACAGCTGGTCCGCTGGGTACAGCCGGGCCGCTGGCGGAGCCATCAGCCGGTGGCGGGCTACACCAGGGTCCATGCTGGCTGGGTGGCTGGATGGACGCATGCGCTGCTGGACCTCCTGTTGCCCGTCGAATGCGCCGGCTGCGGTGCGCCGGGCATTCCTTGGTGCCCCGGCTGCGCGGTCTTGCTGGCCTCACCGGTGCAGGTACATCCGCCGCGCTTGCCGGCCGGTCCACGGGCGGCTGCCCCACCGGTCTATGCACTAGGTGCGTACCGCGGCCGGCTACGCACCGCACTGCTGGCCTACAAGGAGCACGGGCGCCGCGATCTCGGGGCTCCTCTGGGTGGCGCGCTCGCCGCTGCGCTGTTACAGCTGGTCCCCGTAACCGGCACTGGAACCGGACCCGAATCCGGCGGCGTATGCCTGGTGCCGGTGCCGTCGCGCCGATCGGCCGCGGCTCGCCGCGGCGGGCAGCACGTGGCGCTGCTGGCGCACCAAGCGGCTGCTGAGCTGGCCAACGCAGGGATGCCGGCCGCGGTCGCTCCAGCGTTGCGGATGGCCGCCGGGGTACGCGACTCCGTCGGTCTGGCCGCCGCGGCTCGGCAAGCCAACCTGGCCGGGCGGGTGCTGCTGCGGCGGAGCGCGATGCCGCCAACCGGTATGCCCCTCGTGCTCGTCGACGACGTGGTGACCACCGGCGCAACCGTGGCGGCCTGTGTCGCGACGTTGCTCCAGGCGGGTATCGACACGCCCGCAGTCGTGGTGCTCGCCGCGGCCAGTTGTCACCCGCCGTCGTATCGGGAGCCCTTGAATGCCACTCACAGTGTTGAGAGTTCGGAACGACACCTCAGGCCCTGGCGAGGGCACCTCCGGCGGACTACGGTTCGGCGCATCAGCACTGACGCTGCTGATTCGGAAGGAGGCGAGACAGCCATGATTTTGGCGCCGGCAGCCTAGTGATCATACGGACGGCCCCCCCTGCCGTTCGAGCATCACCGCTGTGCCCCGGCGTCGCCGAAGTCCTGCTGGACAACGCGAGGAGGTCGCACGCGTGAACATTGTCGTGAAGGGCCGTAACGTGGAGGTGCCCGATCATTATCGGGTGCATGTCGCCGAGAAACTCGCCCGCGTCGAACGTTATGACCAAAAGGCCATCCGTTATGACGTCGAGCTGTTTCACGAACGCAATCCTCGGCAGTCCAAGAGCTGCCAGCGAGTGGAGATCACCGGTCAATGTCGCGGGCAGGTAGTCCGCGCTGAAGCGTCTGGTCCCGACTTTTACGCCGCCTTGGACGCGGCCACGAGCAAGCTGGCGAACCGGTTGCGCCGGGTTGCTGATCGTCGCAAGGTGCACCATGGACGTCGTCAGCCCACCTCCGTCGCTGAGGCCACCGCGCCGCTGGCGGCCGTGCTGGCTCCCGATATCGACGCAGATGTCGAGAGCGGGTCTGAAACCAATGGTCAGCGCCACCGGACGGCGGTGCTGGACGCACCCGACCATGAGCTCGAGTACGAGCTGCCCACTCAGCGGTGGCATTCCCCGGACGCGGACGGACTGGGTCGCATCGTGCGGCGTAAGAAGCACTCCGCCGAACCCATTACCGTCGATCAGGCGCTCTACGAGATGGAGCTCGTGGGCCACGACTTCTACCTGTTCTCCGACGCCGACTCCGGCCTGCCCAGCGTGGTGTACCGCCGGCGGGGTTTCCACTACGGCGTGATCCAACTCGTCTGACGCCCTTCCCCCCGTAAGTCATGATCGCCGTCTGTGTGCGGGCGACCACTTCAGGTGTCGCTCACGTCACACAGACGGCGATCATGCGTTGTGTGCGCGTAGCTGAGCTGCGCTGATGACGGCACCACTGGTGCAGGGCATACGATGGCGCGCAGACCGGCGGTGCACGCTGCCATGCAACACCCCACCAGCAGCCCGCCGAGCAGTGTCCCGATACGAGTGAGGTCTTCCACGGTGGTCCTGTCCCGACTTCTCCGCGCCGGCGAGCACAAGACGGTGCGCCGGCTGCGCGCCATCGCTGACCACATCAACGGCCTGGAGGACGACGTCGCCCGCCTGCCTGACGCCGACCTGCGCGCCAAGACCGACGAGTTCCGCAGCCGTTTCGACCGGGGCGAGTCGCTGGACGAGCTGTTGCCCGAGACGTTCGCAGTGGTCCGTGAGGCCGCCAAGCGCACGCTGGGGCAGCGGCACTTCGACGTGCAGCTGATGGGCGGCGCGGCGATGCACCTGGGCAACATCGCCGAGATGCGCACCGGTGAGGGCAAGACGCTGAGCTGCGTGCTGCCCGCATACCTCAACGCGATCGCCGGCAAGGGAGTGCACGTCGTCACGGTCAACGACTACCTGGTCAAGCGTGATGCGGAGTGGATGGGCCGGGTGCATCGGTTCCTCGGCTTGGAGGTCGGGGTGATCCTGTCCCAGATGAGCTCGGCCGATCGGCGCGCCTCCTACCACGCCGACATCACCTATGGCACGAACAACGAACTCGGCTTCGACTACCTGCGCGACAACATGGCCTGGAACCTCGACGACTGCGTGCAGCGCGGGCACAACTTCGCCATCGTCGACGAGGTCGATTCCATCCTCATCGACGAGGCACGCACCCCGCTGATCATCTCTGGGCCCGCAGACCAGTCCTCGCGCTGGTACGGGGAGTTCGCCCGGCTTGCCCCGATGCTCAAGCGTGACGTGCACTACGAGGTGGATGAGCGCAAGCGCACCGTGGGAGTCTCGGAGGAGGGCGTCGCCCTCGTCGAGGACCAGCTGGGCATCGAGAACCTCTACGAGGCGGCCAATACGCCCCTGGTCGGTTTCCTCAACAATGCTCTGAAGGCCAAGGAGCTCTACAGCAAGGACAAGGACTACATCGTCCGCGACGGTGAGGTTCTCATCGTCGACGAGTTCACGGGCCGGGTGCTGCACGGCCGGCGCTACAACGAGGGTATGCACCAGGCCATCGAGGCCAAGGAGAAGGTGGAGATCAAGGCCGAGAATCAGACGTTGGCCACCATCACGTTGCAGAACTATTTCCGGCTCTACGACAAGCTCGCTGGAATGACCGGTACCGCGCAGACCGAGGCCGCTGAACTGGCCCAGATCTACAAGCTGGGTGTGGTGCCGATCCCGACCAACAAGCCGATGATTCGCGAGGATCGGGGCGACCTGGTCTACAAGCATGAGCAGGCCAAGTTCGCCGCGGTGGTGGCCGACATCGCGCAGCGGCATGCCAAGGGGCAGCCGGTGCTGGTTGGCACCGCGAGCGTGGAGCGTTCCGAGTACCTGTCCAAGGCGCTGGTGGCCGCCGGCATCCCGCATTCGGTGCTCAACGCCAAGCAGCATGAGAAGGAAGCGATGATTATCTCCGAGGCCGGCCGTAAGGGTGCGGTCACGGTGGCCACGAACATGGCTGGTCGCGGGACCGACATCATGCTGGGCGGCAATCCGGAGTTCCTCGCCGACACCGCACTGCGGGCCCGCGGGTGGGATCCGGTGGAGACTCCCGAGCAGTACGAGGCCGCCTGGGAAGCCGCCGTGAACGAGGCGCGCGGGGAGGTCAAGGCTGAGGCCAGGGAGGTCATCGCGACCGGTGGGCTGTACGTGCTGGGCACCGAGCGGCACGAATCGCGGCGGATCGACAACCAGTTGCGTGGCCGCTCTGGGCGCCAAGGTGACCCCGGCGAGTCCCGGTTCTACCTCTCCTTGCGTGACGAGCTCATGGTGCGGTTCAACGGCCCGATGGTGGAGTCGATCATGACCCGGCTGCGGATGGAGGACGACATCCCGATCGAGGCCAAGATGGTCAGCAGGGCGATCCAGTCCGCGCAGACCCAGGTCGAGCAACAGAACTTCGAGATCCGCAAGAACGTCCTCAAGT
>JALZDU010000242.1 GCA_030862405.1 Actinomycetota bacterium
CGCCAAGCCAACGCCGCGCTCTACCGCATCACCCTGTCCCGCCTACGCTGGGACACCCGCACCCGCGACTACCTCGCCCGCCGCATCACCGAAGGCAAGACCCGTCGCGAAGCCATCCGCTGCCTCATTGGGGAACTATCTGCAGTGCGGCTCGTAGATCGAGTCGTGGCTCCCTCGGTGGTGCCAGGGGATGGCCCCGCTGCCGTGCCACTTCGATGGCCAGTTTGAGTACGGCCACCCCTGGTACTCCGAGGCCCTGACGATCGGCTTGAGGGACATGCCCCGATGAGGGCCGAACAATGAGGAACCGGCAGCAGGGCCTCGACACCCCGTGGAGTCCACCACGCACTCCAAGGAGAGACCAGATCGTGAAGTTTGTCGGGTGGGACTGGGCCAGCACGACACACGACATCACCGTCGTCGATCAAGCCGGACACATTGTCGAGCGGTGGGCCTGTGAGCACACCGAAGCGGGCTTAGCTCAGGCGCTGCACCGGCTGCGCCAGCACGGTCAGCCCGGCACCCTGCCCGTGATCATTGAACGAACCAGCGGGTTGGTCATCGACCGGTTGCTCGCGGCCGGTCATCCCGTGGTGCCGGTGCACCCCACGGCCTTCCATGCTGCCCGGCCCCGCTGGGGCGCCTCCAGCGCGAAGTCCGACCCGGGGGACAGTTACAAACTTGCCGACTACCTGCGCACCGACGGCCACCGGCTACGCCGCCTGGAGCCCGTCGATGCCGGATTACGCCAGCTGCAAAGCCTGGTGCGACTACGCGATGATCACGTCACCGCCAAAACCGCAGCGAGCAACCAACTCGGCGCATTGCTGGATGCGCACTGGCCCGGACCCAAGGCCCTGTTCTACCGGCTGGGCTCCGAAATTGCGCTGGCCTTCCTCACCGACTACCCCACCCCCGAATCGGCCGCCCGACTCGGTGAGACCCGCATGGCCGCCTTCCTGCGCCGCCACGCCTACCGCGGCGGCAAGACCCCCACCGAACTGCTGACCCGCCTTCGCTCGGCACCCACCCCGCCCACCGGGCTCCCACCCGAGGTACTGACCCAACTCCTGACCGCCCAAATCCAGCTCCTACGCACCCTGCTCAGCACCATCACCGCACTGGAAGCAGAGATCAAACGCATCGTCGCCACCCACCCCCGGGCTCGCCTCCTCCAGCAGCTACCCGGGATCGGCCAGATCAACCTGGCCCAGATCCTCGCCGAGATCGGCCCCATCCTCGACCGCGTCGAGGACGCCGAACAAGCCGCCGCCGAATGCGGCACCACACCCGTCACCAAAGCCTCCGGCAAGACCACTGGCGTCTACTTCCGCTGGGCCGCCAACACCCGCGCCCGCAAGGCAATCACCGCCTTCGCCCACAACTCCCGGATGCAATCACGATGGGCCCAAGGCCTCTACCGCGACGCCCGCAACCGCGGCAAACGCAACCCCCACGCCAACCGCATCGTCGCCCGCGCCTGGCTCCGCGTCATCTGGGCCTGCTGGCACACCAACACCCCCTATGACCCCCGCAAACACACCGCCGAACAACGCGCCGCCGCCCTGACTTGACTCAGAGGACTCAAACGCGAGGTAATCGCACATCTAGGCACGCTGGACTTCGTGGCAGCCAAGGACAACGTCGTGTTCCTTGGCCCACCAGGAACCGGTAAGACTCACCTGGCCATCGGGCTCGCAATGCGAGCCTGCCAAGCCGGCCACCGAGTGCTGTTCGCGACCGCCTCAGAATGGGTCGCCCGACTCGCCGAGGCCCACCACGCCGGCCGGCTGCAAGCCGAGCTCATCCGGCTGGGCCGTTACCCGCTGCTGGTCATCGACGAAGTCGGCTACATCCCCTTCGAAGCCGAAGCCGCGAACCTGTTCTTCCAACTCGTGTCCTCCCGCTACGAACGGGCCTCACTGATCGTCACCAGCAACAAGGCCTTCGGCCGCTGGGGCGAAGTCTTCGGCGACGACATCGTCGCCGCAGCCATGATCGACCGACTCGTCCACCACGCCGAAGTCATCGCCCTCAAAGGCGACAGCTACCGACTCAAAGACCGAGACCTCGGCCGCGTCCCCACCGCCACCGACGACGCATGAACCGGAAGGTGGTCAGTTTTCGATTGCCGCCAGCTGGTCAGTTTTCAGCTGCCGTTGACAGACCCGGTCTGACCACCGATCCAGACCTCTGACGGCGCAGTGGGCGCAGCCTTCCAAGCTGGCCATGCGGGTTCG
>JALZDU010000254.1 GCA_030862405.1 Actinomycetota bacterium
CACGCAAGTGTTCTGCGTACCGCTCAATGCTGGCTTGAGTCAGCCGCCCTTGGTCAGCTTGTCACGGCGCTCGGTGGACCCAGCCCCGCTACCCACGGCCTTGAAGCTCTGGCGACGTGGAGTGCCAACACTCTCGACACTCGCCATGGGGTCGAAAGGCGAGATGCCGTCCCAACGACGTGGACAACAGACCAAATCAGAGCGCTGCTATCGGCCGCCGGATCTCTCGGTCTACTGGAAACCGCCGAACCTCGCCGACCCGCTTACCAGGCAACGATCTTGCTTGGTGGCGCTACGACCGGGAACCGGCTCCGGAGCGCGTTCGCACGTGACCTGGCGACCCGAGGTGTCGACCTCGGCATGCTCGTTGCCGCAACAGCCGAGCGCGTGCTGAGCGAGCACGAACACGCTACTGACCCGGACAGCACTACGGACCGGACCGAGTGGTCCAACCTTCTTCACTATCTTGATGACGCCTTTGGCCCCTTGTCGATGGACACCGCGGCCGCCGGAGGCACTGGCAGTACCTCTTGGCAAGATCAACAGTTAGCCGCGGCGGAAGGCAGGAATCTCCGCCTGCTCGTAGCCCCGTCCAGCAGCACCCAGCGGCGCGCGAACACCTCTGACGGCTTGACGTTCCTCCTCGAGCGGATCCCGCCGACGCAGCGGTGTCAAATACTGATCATCACAAGCGCTATTTACGCGCCCTACCAGTTCTTTGTAGGCGCGCCGATAGTCTTGTCGGACGGACCGGAGCACGTCGAACTCGTCGGCACTCCCACTAGCACCGATGGTGATACCAGCCTGCTGGCGCAGCGGATCGCGCAGGAGATTCATGCCGCAATGAACGCTGCCACGACGCTCTTGCAGGCATCTCCTGGCGCCTGAGCCAACGGCGTCAACTTGAGCGAGTGCAGGGAAGAGGGCGCAGTGCCCCTTGCGGCCCACCGTAGGCGCGGTGGGGCCACTGCGGGCTGCCGTCCCCTCGGCGGCCCACCTTGCAATGCACAGGACCAGGCGGGGAGAGGAGGCTACACTCGTCTTCCTGAGCCGTCTTCGCCCGTTGCCTCCCGGCCTCCGCCAGCGTGGCGGTCGAGTCGCGGGGAGGCAGATCACATGTCCGAGCGACCGCTCGCAGTGCACCGGACGATCGTCGCCGTGGACGTGGAGGGGTTCGGGGACCGGTGCCGGACCAACCCGCACCGGGTCGCTGTCCGCGAGGGTCTCTATCGAGCCGTCCGGGAGGCGTTCGGCGGGGCTGACATCCCCTGGAGCGACTGCCACCATGAGGACCGTGGTGACGGTATCCTGATCCTGGCCCCGCCCGAGGTCGCCAAGAGCGTGTTCGTTGAGTCCCTGCCGTACCGGCTGGTCGAAGGGCTCGGAGAGCACAACAGCACGCACCAGGAGCAGGAGCGGATCCGGCTGCGGATCGCGCTGCACGCCGGAGAGCTCCATCGTGACGATCATGGCGTCGCGGGAGCGTCGGTCAATCTGGCATTCCGGCTCCTCGACGCGGACCCGCTCAAGTCCGCCCTGGCCGGATCATCGGGCGTGCTGGCGCTGGTCACTTCGTCCTGGTTCTTCGAGGAGGTCGTGCGGCACAGTTCCGCCGCCAACCCCCGCGCTTATCGCCCGGTCCGGGTGAGGGTCAAGGAAACCGACGTCTTGGGTTGGATGCACCTGCCTGACCATCCCTATCCACCCCGCGATACCACTGTGAAGGATCCCCTGCTGGGAGATCTCACCACGGCGGTGCCGCATCAGCTACCCGCCGACACCTCACACTTCGTCGGCCGCGCCGAGGAACTGCGCCAGCTCTCCAAGCTGCTGGGCAACTCCGTCACCGAAGACGGTGGCACGGTAGTGATCTCCGCGGTCTCGGGTACCGCGGGAGTGGGCAAGACCGCGCTGGCGCTGCGGTGGGCGCATCGGGTCAGAGACGAGTTCCCCGACGGGCAGCTCTACGTCAACCTGCGCGGCTACGACCCGGACCGACCCCTGTCGGCGGCCGATGCGCTGGCCGGGTTCCTCCGCGCCCTGGGCATGGCTGGTCAGGATATTCCGCTGGAGCTGGAGGAGCGCGCCGCCTCGTATCGGAGTCTACTGGACGGGCGGCGGATGCTGATCGTGCTGGACAACGCGTCGACAGTGGAGCAGGTCCGCCCCCTGCTACCCGGCACCGCGTCCTGTGTGGTGGTGACCAGCCGCGATTCGCTGGCGGGGCTGGTGGCCCGCCACGGCGCCCAGCGCCTGGATCTCGACTTGCTCATACCCGAGGACGCGGTTGCCCTGCTGGGAGTGTTGATCGGCTCGCGGGTGACGACTGAACCCGACGTCGCCGCCGCGCTGGCAAGGCAGTGCGCATGGTTGCCCTTGGCGTTGCGGGTGGCCGCTGAACTCGCCGTCACCCGCCCTGCCACAACGCTCGCCCAACTGGTCGATGAGCTTTCCGACCAGCAGCGACGGCTGGACCTGCTGGATGCCGACGGCGATGACCGCACCGCGATCCGCGCCGTATTCTCCTGGTCCTATCACCACCTCCCGGCGGAGACGGCGCGGGCGTTTCGGCTGGTCGGCCTGCACCCTGGCCCGAGCCTGGACTCGTATGCCGCCGCGGCGCTCGTCAAGAGCAGCCATCAGGAGGCGCAGCGGCACCTCGACGTGCTGACCCGTGCCCACCTAATCCAGCTCAGCTCAGGTCGCTATGGCATGCACGACCTGCTGCGCGCGTACGCGACCGACCTGGCCACTGACGAGGAGCGGACGGCGGCGCTGACTCGCCTTTTCGATCACTACCTGGCCACTGCCGCCGCCGCGATGGATACCATCTACCCAGCCGAGCGGCACCGCCGGCCCCGCGTTCCCGCGGTGGTAACACCCAGTCCACCCGTGGTCGAGCCGCAGGATGCACGAGCATGGCTGGACACCGAACGCGCCACGCTGGCCGACGTCTGTGCCTTCACTGCCGCCCACGGCTGGCCCGGCCACACCGTTGCCCTTGCCAGAAC
>JALZDU010000281.1 GCA_030862405.1 Actinomycetota bacterium
CCGGGACGATGAACCCGTTCCAGCACGGTGAGGTGTTCGTCACCGAGGACGGTGCCGAGACCGACCTGGACATCGGGCACTACGAGCGGTTCCTGGACCGCGACCTCGGCTGCAATGCCAACGTCACCACAGGTCAGGTGTACTCGGTGGTGATCGCCAAGGAGCGCCGGGGGGAATACCTCGGCGACACCGTGCAGGTGATCCCGCACATCACTGACGAGATCAAGTCCCGGATCATGGCCATGTCCGAGCCCGGGGACGATGGCCGGCCACCGGATGTGGTGATCACCGAGATCGGTGGAACGGTGGGTGACATCGAGTCGCTACCGTTCCTGGAAGCCGCTCGCCAGGTGCGTCACGACGTCGGCCGGGACAACTGTTTTTTCCTCCACGTCTCGCTGGTGCCCTACCTTGCCCCTTCCGGTGAGCTGAAGACCAAGCCCACCCAGCACTCCGTGGCGACCTTGCGCAGCATCGGTATCCAGCCTGATGCGCTGGTCTGCCGTGCCGATCGAGAAATCCCGGAAGGGCTCAAGACTAAGATCGCAGCGATGTGTGATGTCGACATCGACGGGGTGGTCGCAGCTCCGGACGCACCGTCGATCTACGACATCCCCAAGGTGCTGCATTCCGAGGGCCTGGATGCCTATGTGGTGCGCCGGCTCGGGTTGCCTTTCCGGGACGTGGACTGGACGGAATGGGGTGACCTGCTGGACCGGGTGCATGCCCCGACGGAGCTGGTACGGATCGCCCTGGTAGGCAAGTACGTCGACCTGCCGGACGCCTACCTATCGGTAATCGAGGCGCTGCGGGCCGGGGGCTTTGCGCACCGGGCCAAGGTCGAGATCCACTGGGTACCTTCGGACACCTGCGAGACTCCGACCGGCGCGCAGGCCGCCCTGCACGGGATGGACGGGGTGTTGGTGCCCGGCGGGTTCGGGATACGTGGGATCGAGGGCAAGATTGGGGCCATCCATCATGCGCGCACCCGCGGCATTCCTGCGCTGGGGTTGTGCCTGGGGCTGCAGTGCATGGTGATCGAAGCTGCCCGGAACCTCGCCGGGCTCGACGGTGCGGGATCGACCGAGTTCGACGAGGCCAGCCCGCATGCGGTGATCTCCACGATGCCTGATCAAACCGACGTGGTGGCTGGCCAGCGGGACATGGGCGGCACGATGCGACTGGGGGCCTACCCGGCGTCACTGGCGCCAGACTCCGTGGTCGCCACGGCGTACGGCGTAACCGAGGTCTCTGAGCGGCACCGGCACCGGTATGAGGTGAACAACGCCTACCGGGACAAGCTTGCTGCCGCGGGTTTGGTGATCAGCGGAACGTCTCCCGATGGCCACCTGGTCGAATTCGTCGAGCTGCCCGCGTCCACCCATCCGTTTTTCGTCGGTACCCAGGCCCACCCCGAGCTGATCAGCCGGCCCACCCGCCCGCATCCGCTGTTCGTGGCGTTCGTCCAGGCGGCACTGAATTATCGGGCAGCCGACCGGTTGCCGGTCGAGCTACCGGACGGGCCGCGGTGACTACACCGCACGAGTTCAGAGTGTCGAGCAGCGACACCCTGCACGTCGGCCGGGTCGTCGCACTGCGGCTGGATCACGTGGTGATGCCGGGGGGGCGGACTGCTGGACGTGAGATCGTCGAGCACCCCGGTTCGGTCGCGATCCTTGCGTTGCATGACGACGACTCAGTGGTGATGGTCGACCAGTACCGGCATCCGGTGGGCCGCCGGATTCGAGAGCTGCCAGCCGGACTGCTCGACGCGCCGGATGAGGACCCGGTAGCAACCGCCCGCCGCGAGCTGGTGGAGGAAGTCGGCTACACAGCGCGGGACTGGTCAGTGCTCGTCGACATGGTGGCCTCGCCAGGATTCAGCGACGAGGCGGTGCGGGTGTTTCTGGCCTGCGGGCTGACCAAGGTCGGCCGTCCCACCGGGGACGACGAGGAGGCGGACCTGCGCGTGGTCCGGCTGCCGATGGCCGAAGCGGTGCGCCAGGTGCTGGCAGGCCAGATCGTCAGTGCGCCGACGGTCGCCGGTCTGCTCGCCCTGAAAGCGGGACTGGCCAGCGGCGTGGCGCCGCGGCCGGTCGACACACCGTGGCCAGACCGGCCGACCCGGTTCGCCGCGCGCTGCCACTGATCCGATGGGCGGTGTTAATTCCTGAGCTGCAGGCCCCGCCGGTCGATGCCGCCCTGGGCAAGGATCAACACGCCATCGATGATGCACCAGATGATGCCAACCCACACCACCGAGAGGAACAGTTGCGCGACCGCCATTCCGATATGGCCGGTATAAAATCGCCCGATCCCGAACGGAAGCAGTATCTGCAGCAGACCAGCGGCCAGCTTCGACTTCTGGGACAGCGGCCGGTTGACGTCGTAACCGTACAGCGGTGGGCGCACGAATTGAGCAGTGGGAAAGCCAGGCGGCTGCGGCTGCTGCGCTGCAGGTGCTGCCCCTGGTGGGCGGTAGTGCGGGGCGGGCAGGTCGACGAACAACTCGTCAAGCTCGGCGACGGTGCGCGCGGTTGCCGCCCGATCGATCCGCTCGGTGTACTCCTCGACCTCCAGATGCCCGGTCTCCAGGTGTGTGCCCAACGCATTCATCGCAGCCTCGCGTTCCACGGTACCCACGCGAATCCGGCCGCCGGGTTGTTCAGCCACGGCGTTACGATAACGCGGCGACTCGACAGATCATGGCAGCGTTCGCGCCAGATCGACGGACCAGTTTCGCCGACCGCCGCGGCCGAGGGTCGACGTGCACTGCTGGCTAGCGATCTTTGGGTTACCTCTGACTCCGATCGGGAGGCGGTGCGCGGTGAGCGGCGGCGACAGCCTCCCGTGCGATGGCGGGTCGTCGACCTTGTTCACCGGCGAGGGCGAGATAGCAACCCAGATACAGACGTTGGATTGGTCTGCCACGCCGGTGGGACCGGTACACGCGTGGTCACAGGGTCTGTGCACCGCCGTGGGCATCATGCTGGAGTCCCGGTTCCCCATGCTGATCTGGTGGGGGCCTGAACTGACGATGATCTACAACGATGCCTATGTGCCGATCCTGGGAGACAAGCACCCCGCGTCACTGGGCAGGCTCGGCGCCGAGGTGTGGTCGGATGTGTGGCCCGTTGTCGGGGATATGTTGGCCGGAGTCATGAGGCGCGGCGAGGCGACCTATGACGAGGACCTGCTGCTGACGATGCTGCGGCACGGCTATTTGGAGGAGGCCTACTTCACCTTTTCCTACAGCCCGATCCGCGACGAGACCGGGGGCGTGGGAGGGGTGCTCACCACGGTCACCGAGACGACCGGGCGGGTGCTGGGCGAGCGCCGGTTGCGGACGTTGCGGGAGCTGGGTGAGCTTGCGGCCGCCGAGGCGGCCACGGTCACTGACGCCTGCGCAGCGGCGCTGCGCGTCTTGGCGCGCAACCGCGCCGACGTGCCTTATGCGCTGGCCTATGTGCTCAATGACGAGGGGACAAGCGCCGGCCTGATCGGTTCCTTCGGCCTGCAGGCCGGCAGCCCAACGGTGCCTGCGTCGCTGCCCCATCCGAGCTATGGCGCCGAGATCTGGGAGGTGGCGACTACTGGCCAGGCGGCCCTGGTCAGCGGTGTGAATCGGGACATCTTCCTCGGCCGGGACGGCGTGATCGGCAAGGCGCCGCCCCACACCGCCGTGGCGCTGCCGCTGGTGGCCGGCGGCCGGCCGACGGGGGCGTTGGTCGCTGCGGTGAGCCCCTACCGGGCCTTGGATGGCGATTACCGATCGTTCTTCGACCTGGTGGCGGGTCAGCTCTCGACAGTGATCGCCGACGTACGTGCCTACCAGGCGCAGCAGCGACGGGTGGAGGCGCTGGCGCAACTGGACCGGGTCAAGACCGACTTCTTCGCCAATATCAGCCACGAGTTCCGCACCCCCCTGACATTGCTCATGGGTCCGCTCGCGGAGCTGCGTGCTGCGCCGGCGGTGGTCGCGGACGCCCGAGCGCGCGAGAACGTGGACATGGTGCATCGCAGTGGGTTGCGGCTGGGCAAGCTGGTGAACAGCTTGCTGGACTTCTCCCGTATCCAGGCAGGCCGGCTGGAAGCTGCCTACGAGTCGGTGGACCTCGCCAAGTTCACCCTGGAGCTGGCCAGCGTGTTCCGGGCAGCGGTCGAGCGGGCCGGGTTGGTTTTCGAGTTGGACTGCCCACCACTTGGCGAGGTGGTGTACGTCGACCGGGACATGTGGGAGAAGATCATTCTCAACCTGCTGTCCAACGCGCTGAAGTTCACCTTCGACGGGCGCATCACGGTGTCATTGCGGGCTGAGACGTCCTCGGTGATCTCCTCGGCGTTGTCGCGCGTGGCGGTGTTGCGGGTGGCTGACACCGGAACCGGGGTTGCGGCCGAGGACCTGCCGCGGCTGTTCGAGCGTTTCTACCGCGCGGAGCATGCCGCAGCGCGCTCCGCGGAGGGCAGCGGGATCGGCCTGGCGTTGGTACGGGAGCTGGTAGGGCTGCATGGCGGCACGATTACCGCGGAATCCGCGCTTGACGCGGGGACGACGTTCACGGTCACGTTGCCCTTCGGATGTGAACACCTGCCCGGCAAGCAGCTGCGTTCGGCTGTGGCAGTTCCCTCAGCGCAGGCCGAACTGCCAGCGCAGGCCGAACCGTTCATTGCGGAGGCGCTGCGCTGGTTACCGCCGCGGGACTCGGAACCGGGTGGTGTCCCCTCAGATCCCGCCGAACCGGACTCGCTGGTCTCCGCGAACTCGGACAGTGCTGCCGCCGGCCGGGTGCTGGTCGTCGATGACAACGCCGACATGCGGGAGTACCTACAGCGGTTGCTGTCGCCGCGCTATCGCGTGCACGCGGTCGGCGATGGGCTCGCCGCATTGGCGGCGGCGCAAGCACAACGACCCGACTTGATCGTCAGTGATGTCATGATGCCGACTCTGGACGGCTTGGGCTTGGTCGCGGCGTTGCGGTCGGATGCGAACACCATACAAGTGCCGGTGCTGCTGCTCTCGGCGCGGGCCGGGCAGGAGGCCGCGGTCGAGGGATTGGACGTCGGCGCGGACGATTACCTGGTCAAGCCCTTCACTGCGCAGGAGCTGCTGGCTCGAGTGCGGTCGAACCTGGAACTGGCCAGGCTGCGCACCCAGGAATCGGCGTGGCGGTCCACCCTGATCAGCGCGATGCAGGATGGCATGTTCGTCGCAGACCCAAACGGCACCATCGTCGAGCTCAACAACGCGTTCGCCGATATCCTCGGCTACGGCGCTGAACACCTACCCTACGTGCCGCCGTACCCGTGGTGGCCCGACCCGGTTCAGGAGCCCGAGGAATTCGCGCAGGTTCATGCCGCCTCCGAGACCGCGATGCGGTCTGGCAGCGATGGCCGGTGGGTGTTGCCGATGCGGCATGGTGTGGACGGCCGGCGGGTCTGGCTGTCGATCGCCAGCGGCGTCGTCGCCCGTCCTGACGGCACCATCCAGGCGTTGGTGGGCACGGTGCGCGACGTCACCGCCGAACACCTCACTGCGCGCCGCGACGCGGCCGTGGCCCGGCTCACCGGGCGGCTGGGCGAAGCCAGCGACGTACATGGCGTGTTGACCGCCGGGTTGGCCGAACTGGCTGACAACTGGGTCACCCGTTGCGCCCTGATGTTTACGTGGGATAGCGCTGACAAGGTATCGGTGATCGGTACCGGCACGTCGTGGGCGGCGCTGCCGCCGGCGGCCAGGGCCGCGATCATTCGAATCCGCACCGCCGGGCGAGTGCACTGGCAGCAGGGCGACCGGTCGGTGGATCCCCCTGCTCCCACCGTGGCGGGTGCCCCCGTTTCCTGCGGCACCCAGGTCAACGTGGTCTGGCTTGAGGTTGATCCGGGCTGGCCATTCGGCAGCGAGGATGCCGCGCTGCTGTCGGACCTCGCTGGTCACCTCGGTCACGCGCTGACCAGGGCACGGTTGTTCGACGAACAACGCACTGCGTCACTCACCTTGCAACGCGCCATTCTCGGGCCCACCGTGCTGCCGACCGGTTTCGCGGTGCGCTATGAGCCTGCGATCAGCCAGCTGGCGGTCGGGGGTGACTGGTACGACATTGTCGAATTGGGTGCGGATCGGGTGGGTGTGGCCGTCGGCGACTGCGTCGGCCACGGGTTGGCCGCCGCCGCCGTGATGGGGCAGCTTCGCACGGCCTGCCGCACCCTGCTGCTGCAAGATCACACCGCCGCACAGGTACTGGCGGCGATGGATCATGTTGCTGCGTTGATCCCCGACGCGGTCTGCACCACCCTGTTGTGCGCCATCATCGACCGCACCACCGGCACCATGATCTACAGCTGCGCCGGTCACCCGCCGGCCATCGTGGCTCGAGCCGATGGCCGCACCGAGCTCCTTGATGACGCCCGCAGCGTGCCCTTGGCCACCGTCGACGTTGCGCGACCGGAGGCCACCGCCGTCCTGGCTACGGGTGACACCGTGCTCCTCTACACCGATGGGTTGGTCGAACGGCGCAACATCGTCCTCGATACCGGCATCAGCCGTGCGCGAGACGTGCTGGCCCAGACCCATCACCTGGCGCCTGCTGAGATCGCCGACTGTCTCGCCGAACAACTCCTCAGCGATGGTCACGACGACGACGTCGCCTACCTGCTCTACCAGCACCCTCTCGGAGTGGGTCGCACAGTCACCGCCACGGTGCCGGCTCGCCCTGAGCAGCTTGCTCCCCTGCGCCGCACGCTGCGCCAATGGCTGAGCGCGACCGCCGCCGACCAGAACACCGCCCACGAGCTGGTGCTCGCCGCCGGTGAAGCTGTCACCAACGCCGTTGAACACGCTTACCTTGGCAGCGAGCCTGGCAGCGTTGAGCTCACCGTCAGCCGCTACGCCGAGGAGCTCCACCTTGAGATCCGCGACCACGGCCGCTGGCGCACCATCCCGGCCCCCGGCCCACGCGGGCGCGGCCTCAAGATGATGGAAAAACTCACCGATGCCGTCACTGTGGACATCGACGACCACGGCACCACCGTCCGGCTCCACAAGAGGCTGCTGCTGTGAAGATCGGTGTCCCGCGGGAGCTGAAGATCCACGAGTACCGCGTTGCGATGACGCCGGCCGGCGTCCTCGAGCTCACCCGTCGGGGGCATGACGTCATCGTGGAACGCGGCGCCGGTGCCGGCTGCGCATTCCCCGACGAGACCTATCTGGCAGCGGGCGCCCGGATCGTCCCGTTGGCCGACGACGTGTGGGCGCAGGCGCAACTGGTGCTAAAGGTGAAGGAACCGGTGCCCGAGGAATACCACCGGATGCGCAAGGGCCAGATCCTGTTCACCTACCTCCACCTGGCCGCGTCGGCGGAGTGCACGGCAGCACTGATCGACGCCGGAACCGACGCCATCGCCTATGAGACGGTGCAACTGCCTGACGGCTCACTGCCGCTGCTGGCCCCGATGAGCGAGGTCGCCGGGCGGATGGCCCCCCAGGTGGGGGCGCACTGCCTGGAGCGCATGCAGGGCGGGCGCGGGGTGTTGCTCGGCGGTGTCTCAGGCGTGCCGGCCGGCAAGGTGGCGGTGATCGGCGCCGGAGTCGTGGGAATGAATGCCGCGACCATCGCGCTGGGGATGCAGGCCGAAGTGGTGGTGCTCGACGCCAACATCAACCGGTTACGGGAGATCGACTTCGTCTACCGCGGCCACCTGCAGACTATCGCGTCGAATGCTTACGAGGTGGAGAAGGCCTGCCTCTGGGCGGACCTGGTGATCGGGGCGGTACTGGTGCCCGGCGCCAAGGCGCCCACCCTGGTCAGTCACGACCTGGTCGGTCGGATGCGCCCGGGATCGGTGTTGGTGGACATCGCCATCGACCAGGGTGGCTGCTTCGCCGATTCCCGGCCCACCACGCACGCCGATCCCACCTTCACCGTGCAAGAGTCGGTGTTCTACTGCGTGGCCAACATGCCCGGCGCGGTACCGCACACCTCCACCTATGCGTTGACCAACGTCACGCTGCCCTATGTGTGCGCGCTGGCCGACAAGGGACTGCGGCGGGCGGTGGACGATGACCCGGCGCTGGCCCGAGGAGTCAATGTGCTGGCGGGCGCCGTGGTACTCGCCGAGGTCGCCAGCGCACACGGCCTCGACTACGTGCCGCTAGCTGAGGCGCTCGGGTGAGCGCGGGCCTGCCGCCCGCGCTGGCCACCGTGATCTCCGACTACCTGGACCACCTCGCGGTGGAACGCGGCACGTCGCCCAACACGCTGGATTCTTATGCCCGCGACCTGCGCCGCTACGGCGCCTACCTGGATTCACTCGGTGTCGCCGGGCTCGCCGAGGTGCGTGAGGAACAGGTGAACGGGTTCCTTGCGGCGCTGCGCGACGGGGCCGGGGGGCACCGGTCGCTGGCCCCGTCCTCGGCGGCGCGGGCACTGGTCGCGGCTCGCGGGTTGCACCGGTTCGCCATGTGGGAGGGCCTGGTGCCAACCGACGTCGCGGCCGACGTACACCCCCCGAGCCCGCCGAAGCGGCTGCCCAAAGCGTTGGGCGTCCACGAGGTACTGCGGCTGCTGGAGGTGTTCCCCGCCGACGGGGGGCCTCGGGCGCTGCGCGACCGGGCGCTGCTGGAGATGCTGTATTCCACCGGCGCGCGGATCTCCGAAGCGGTCGGGCTGGACCGTGACGACATCGACGCCCCGGCTCGCACCGTGTTGCTGCGCGGCAAGGGTGGCAAGCAGCGGCTGGTGCCGGTCGGTCGCCCGGCGCTCGCCGCGCTGGATGCCTACCTGGTTCGCGGCCGCCCGGCCTTGGCCGCCCGCGGGCGGGGCATTCCCGCGGTGTTCCTCAACGCCCGCGGCGCCCGGCTGTCCCGGCAAAGTGCCTGGGCGGTGCTGCAGGAGGCTGCCGCCCGGACCGGGATCACCGCTGGGGTGTCACCGCACACCCTGCGGCATTCCTTCGCCACCCACCTGCTGGAGGGCGGCGCGGACGTACGGGTGGTGCAGGAGCTGCTCGGGCACGCCTCGGTGACCACCACACAGGTCTACACGCTGGTGACGGTGGACACCCTGCGTGAGGTCTATGCAACCGCACATCCGCGGGCTCGTGGCTGAGGCGCCTTGAAGGCGTTTTCGGCAGCGGAATAGTCTCCCCGAGGATCGCACCGCGCTGGAAGGGGATCCATGTCGACCTGGGCGTCCGCGCAGCAGCCGCTGGCTGTGCCGACCCCGCCGATCTCGTATGACGACGGGGCCGTCGATGACGGGATCGATCCTGCCGGTCGTCGGCGCCGTACGGTGCCGCAGCCACCCCCGCTGGACCGGCACGGACCGGCCCGGGTGGTGGCGATCTGCAACCAGAAGGGTGGTGTGGGCAAGACCACCTCGACGATCAACCTGGGGGCCGCGCTGGCCGAGTACGGCCGCCGGGTGCTGCTGGTCGACTTCGACCCTCAGGGGGCGCTGTCGGTCGGGCTCGGAGTGGCCTCCCACCAACTGGACCGCACCATCTACAACGTGATCATGGAACAGGGTGTCCCGGTGCAGGACGTGGTGCAGACCACCTCGGTGCCGGGTATGGACCTGCTGCCGAGCAACATCGATCTGTCCGCCGCGGAAGTGCAACTGGTGACCGAGGTGGGCCGGGAACAGACGCTGGGTCGAACCCTGCAGCCGCTCCTACCGCACTATGACTTCATTCTGGTCGACTGCCAGCCGTCGCTGGGGCTGCTCACCATCAATGCGCTGGCGTGCGCCGATGGGGTGGTAATCCCGCTGGAGTGCGAGTTCTTCAGCCTGCGTGGGGTGGCGCTGCTGATCGACACCATCGACAAGGTGCGCGAGCGGCTCAACCCCAAGCTGGAGATCACCGGGATCCTCGCCACGATGTATGACCCGCGTACGCTGCATGCCCGTGAGGTGATGGCCCGCGTGGTGGAAGCTTTCGGCGACACCGTGTTCGACGCCGTGATCAACCGAACGGTCAGGTTCCCGGAGACCACCGTCGCCGGCGAGCCGATCACTCGGTGGGCACCGAGGTCCTCCGGGGCAAATGCCTATCGCACCCTGGCCCGTGAGGTGATCGCCCGATGACGGTGGTACAGGATTCGGTGTTGCCGTCGCGTGGGGGCACGCCCGACCGCTTCACCGTGCGGTTGGACAACTTCGAGGGGCCGTTCGACCTGTTGTTGCAGCTGATCTCCCAGCAGCAGATGGATGTGACCGAGGTCGCTTTGCACCGGGTGACCGACGAGTTCATTGCGCACATCCGTTTGCTGGGTGACTCTTTCGATCTGGATGAGACCACCGAGTTCCTGGTTGTCGCGGCGACCTTGCTGGATCTCAAGGCGGCGAGGTTGCTGCCGTCGGCACAGGTCGAGGACGAGGACGACCTCGCGCTGCTGGAGGCGCGCGACCTGCTGTTCGCGCGGTTGCTGCAATACCAGGCCTACAAGCAGGTGGCGGCCCTGTTCGCCGAGCTGGAGTCCGCAGCGCTGCGCCGTTACCCGCGATCGGTGGCGCTCGACGAACGATTCGCCGATTTGCTGCCCGAGGTGCTGCTCGGCGTCGATGCTGCCCATTTCGCCGAGACCGCGGCCGCGGTGTTCCGGTCAAAACCGCCACCCCCCACGGTGTCGCTGGAGCATCTGCATGCCCCCCGGGTGTCGGTGCATGAGCACGCGGCCCTACTGCGTAGCCGGCTGGCCCGCGACGGCCAGGCGAGTTTCCGCAGCCTGGTCGCGGACTGTGTGCACACTGCAGAGGTGGTCGCCCGCTTCCTGGCGTTGCTGGATCTGTACCGTGCCGCGGTGGTGGTGTTCGACCAGATCGACCCACTGGGTGACTTGCACATCCGGTGGACCGGTGGCGCCGAGCAGACCACCGAGGCAGTGGTGGAGTCAGACGAGGATGAGGATTATCGGTGAGCGAATCCGCACCCATCGTGATCCGCGACGGCGCTGAATCGAGGTCTGGGGACCTGCCCCGGCTTTCCGGCGACGGCGAACTCGACGCCGCCCTGGAAGCATTGCTGCTGGTGGTCGACTCCCCGGTGGGTGAGGACGTGTTGGCCAGCGCAGTGGACCAGCCGGTACAGCGGGTGGTCGAAGCGTTGCATCGGTTGCGCGACGGCTATGCCGCCGGCGGCCGCGGTATCGATTTGCGCCACGTGGCGCAGGGATGGCGGTTGTACACCCGCGATGTGTATGCAGGTTTCGTGGAACGGCTGCTGTTGGATGGCCAGCGTGCCAAGCTCACCCGGGCCGCCCTGGAGACCCTCGCCGTGGTGGCTTACCGCCAGCCGATCACCCGCTCGAGGATTGCCGCGGTGCGCGGGGTGAATGTCGACGGGGTGATGCGCACCCTGCTGGCCCGCGGTCTGGTAGCGGAGATCGGAGCTGATCCAGAGACCCACGGCACGCTGTACTGCACGACGGAGCTCTTCCTCGAGCGGCTAGGGTTGGCCTCGTTGGACGGCCTTCCGCCGATCGCGCCGCTGCTGCCCGACATCGACAGTATCGACGATGTCCCGTCCTGAGGTGCAGACGCAGTCGCTGCCAAGGCTGCACAAGGTGCTCGCCCAGGCCGGGGTGGCCTCCCGGCGTGCTGCTGAGGAGATGATCGCCCGGGGCCGGGTGCAGGTGGATGGGGCCGTGGTGCGCGAGATGGGGGTGCGAGTCGACCCCGAGCAGGCGGTCATCCATGTCGATGGCATGCGCCTGGAGCTACGCTCCGACGTGGAACACCTGGCGTTGAACAAGCCCCGTGGCGTGCACTCGACGATGTCCGATGACCGCGGTCGGCCGTGTGTGGGCGATTACGTGGCCGACCGGGCACAGCGCCTGTTCCATGTCGGCCGTCTCGACGCCGACACTGAGGGTCTGCTGCTGCTCACCAATGACGGAGAGCTTGCCCACCGGCTGATGCACCCCTCCTACCGGGTACTCAAGACGTATCTGGCTGAGGTGCCCGGCCCGGTGTCTCGAGCAGTGGGCCGGACCTTGCGCGCCGGAGTCGAGTTCGACGATGGCATGGTGGCGGTGGACGGATTCCGGGTCGTGCAGTCGCTGCCCGGTAAGGCACTGGTCGAGATGGTGCTGCACGAGGGGCGCAAGCATGTCGTGCGCCGGTTGCTGGCTGAGGTCGGCCATCCGGTGCAGCGCCTGGTGCGCACCGCGATCGCTGACGTGCGCCTCGGCGAGCAGCGGCCTGGGACGGTTCGGGTGCTGTCTCGCCCCGAGGTCGGCGCCCTCAACCGCGCGGTCGGCCGGTAGCGCTGGCGCCGCCATCGGTTGTGGCGGGCAGAATGGAGCCGTCAGCGAGCCGGGAGGTCAGTCGGGTGCAGCAAGGCGACGGATTGCGCGGCGTGGTGGCAGTGGACGGGCCTGCCGGTACCGGGAAGTCCACCGTGGCTCGCCGGCTGGCGGCGTCGCTGGGCGCCCGGTATTTGGACACCGGTGCGATGTATCGAGCCGCCGCGCTGGGTGTGTTGCGAGCTGGTGCCGACCCTGGTGAGCCGGACGCCGTGTACGAGGTGGTGGCGCGGCGGCGCATCGAGGTGGGTACGGACCCGGACCACCCGCGGGTGCTGCTGGATGGTGAGGACGTCGCGGGGGAGATCCGGAATCCGGCGGTTACCACCGCGGTCAGTCCGGTCTCGGCGATGCCCGAGGTACGTCGCCTGCTCGTCGAGCAGCAGCGCCGGATCATCTCCGACGCCACTGCCGTCGGCGGGATCGTCGTCGAGGGGCGTGACATCGGCACCGTGGTGGTGCCCGACGCTCCGCTGAAGGTCTTTCTCACCGCGGACGCGGCGCAGCGGGCCGCGCGGCGGGCAGCCCAGGATGGGGTCGAGGATGTGGCGGAGATCCATCGCGACGTCGAGCGCCGCGACCGGTTCGACTCCAGCCGGGCAACATCGCCGCTGTGTGCCGCCGAGGATGCTGTGGAGGTGGACACCACCGCGCTGGACGTCGACGCCGTCGTGGGCCGGCTCCAGGAGCTGGTGATCGACCGCGGGTTGGTCGCCATGGTGGTTTGGGGACGGCAGTGATTGACGACGCCCCTGAGGGCACCTGGCTGTGGCTGCGAGACGTGACGCGCTGGATCGGGTCCTGGTGCTTTTTCGTCGGTTACCGGCTAGAGGTGCGCCACCGGGATCGAATGCCGGCCAGCGGGCCCATCGTGGTGGTGGCCAACCACAGCGCGATAGTCGACGGCCCGCTGCTGTACGGGGTGCTGGGACGGCCCACCTCGTTCCTGATCAAGCAGGAGATGTTCCGCGGCCCGCTGGGCTGGATACTGCCGCGGCTCGGCCAGCTAGCCGTGCGCCGCGGTGCGGCCGACCGTGCGCCGTTGCTCACTGCCATCCGGCTGCTTCGGCACGGCGGTGTCGTGGTGGTGTTCCCGGAGGGCACCCGAGGCGAGGGCGACGTGGACAACGCCCACCAGGGCGCCGTGTGGCTGGCCCGGACCGGTGGGGCGAGACTGCTGCCGGTGGCGATCCGCGGGACCCGGCGGCCGCCTCGGAGCAACCGGCGGTTCCGGCCGCGGGTCGACGTCCTGGTCGGCGAGCCCTTCGCGGTCCCCCCAGGCCGGGGGCGAGCGGCACTGGTCGCCGCGACCAACGAGATGCGAGACCGGCTGGTAACGCTGGTTGCTGAGCTGGACCGGATTCGCGGTGTCGGCCTGCCGCGCGCGATACGGCCAAAGGGGGCGTGATGAGCAGTTCTGTGCGCGGTGATGGGACTTGGTCTGACGAAGCCGAGTGGGCGGCCCTGGGAGACGTCGAGGGCATCGACTCCGAGCCGGATGTGGCACTCGAACAACCCGTGCTCGCGGTGGTGGGCCGCCCCAACGTGGGCAAGTCGACGCTGGTCAACCGGATCCTGGGCCGCCGTGAGGCGGTGGTGCAGGACGTGCCTGGGGTGACCAGGGATCGGGTGGCCTACGACGCGCTGTGGAATGGGCGCCGGTTCACCGTGGTGGACACCGGAGGGTGGCAGCCCGACGCGCGTGGCCTGCAGGCCGCGGTGGCTGGGCAGGCCGAGCTGGCGATGCGCACTGCCGATGCGGTGCTGCTGGTGGTCGACGCCACGGTAGGAGCCACCGCCGCGGAGGAGGCGGTGGCCCGAGTGCTGCGGCGGTCGTCTACCCCTGTTGTGCTTGCCGCCACCAAGGTGGATGACGAGCGCGCGGTCGCCGACACCGCGGCACTGTGGTCGCTGGGGTTGGGTGAACCGTACCCGGTGAGCGGGTTGCACGGTCGCGGTACCGGCGATCTGCTCGACGCCGTGCTGGCGGTGTTGCCTTCCTCGCCACGCGACGTCGCGGGCCGGGCGGCGGGGCCGCGCCGGGTCGCGCTGGTCGGCAAACCTAACGTGGGGAAGTCCAGCCTGCTCAACCGCTTGGTGGGCGAGCAGCGGTCGGTGGTGCACGAGGTGCCGGGCACCACTGTGGACCCGGTGGACTCGCTCGTGGAACTCGACGGCGAGGTGTGGCGGTTCGTGGATACCGCTGGGCTGCGCAAGCGGGTGCGCACGGCCAGCGGCACCGAGTACTTCGCCTCGCTACGCACCCAGGCGGCGATCGAGGCCGCCGAGGTGGTGGTGATGCTCATCGACGCCAGCGAGCCGATCACCGAGCAGGACCAGCGGGTGATCGCCTCAGTGGCGGAGTCCGGGCGAGCGCTGGTGCTGGCGTTCAACAAGTGGGACCTGGTCGACTCGGATCGACGCCAGGAACTGGTCCGGGAGCTGGACCGGGACCTGGCCCGGGTGCGGTGGGCGGAGCGAGTGAACATCTCCGCGCGCACCGGGAGGTCGGTTGGCAAGCTCGCGCCGTTCCTGCGTACTGCCCTGGAGTCCTGGGACCGGCGGGTACCGACTGGGCAGCTCAACGCATGGCTGTCGGAGGTGATCGCGGCGACGCCACCACCGGCGCGCGGCGGCCGAGCACCCAAGGTGCTCTTCGCCACCCAGGCCAGCACCCGCCCGCCTACCTTCGTGCTGTTCACCACCGGGTTTCTCGAGGCCGGGTACCGTCGCTTCCTGGAGCGGCGGCTGCGGGAGACCTTCGGCTTCACCGGCAGCCCGGTGCGGATCTCCGTCCGGGTCCGGGAGCGCAAATCCCGATGACTTTCGGGATCGCGCACTAACCCACTAACCACGGTGGCGTCGACGGACAGCGCGTCGAGGAGGTGCCGCAGGTCCTTGGGTCGCGCGTGAACTTGATCGCCGGAGCGGGTCAGCGAGGCGACGTGGGCGTCCGGGACGTCATCGGCTAGTGCCGAGCAAAGGCACCCAACCGTTTCCCGATGCCGAGGCCTAATGGCTGCGCTGCCACGGGTGCGTACCGTGAGCTGCTCTTGTTGCACCACACGCAGCAAGGCACCTATCTGACGGTCCCGGCGATCGATTGCAGCACAGCTCCCGCGTCAAGCACGAGGCTCACAGCACGAGAGGGCAACCCGGCGTCGGTGCAGACGTCGCCGCGGAGTGGGGGCTGGATGCCGACGATTGCCGGCTGGCCCTGGACTTCGGTCGCTACACCGAGATGCACCAGCAGGTGCTGCGCCGGGCCCGTCGGCCGCAGATCACCGACGTTCCTGCGTTCCTGTCCAGAAGTCAGCGTCTGAGGGCATGCGCACGGCTGCAGGACTGAATTGGCTGCTCAACGGAGCTGCGGTCGTTGGGTGGTGGGGTTCGCGGCGGCCGATGCAGCTCCGCTAGGCTGTGGGTGCGCCTGAAGGGCGTGGCCGGGACGTGGCGCAGCTTGGTAGCGCACTTGACTGGGGGTCAAGGGGTCGCAGGTTCAAATCCTGTCGTCCCGACCGAAACGAGGCCCGCTGACGTTGGATGAAACACCATGTCAGCGGGCCTCTGTCACGCCATTAGCCGATCTTGCCGGGTCAGGGATCGCGCGAAGTTGGGGACCGTATGGGGACCTTTCTGGGGCGTTGACGACAGTTTGACGACAACGTGGCCTCAGCTGCTGCTCTCGTCGTCATCGTCAAACAGGACATCGAGCTTGCTCAGTGCGTCTTGCTGAACCTGCTCGATGACGTCGACGTAGATGCTTGTGGTGACGGTGATGGAGCTGTGCCCGAGGATGCGTTGCACGGTCGCGGCCTCGACGCCTTGGGCGAAGAGCATCGTGGCGCAGGAGTGTCTGAGGTCGTGAAGCCGAATCGTCCGGAGGTTGGCCTTGCGTAGCAGCGCGGTGAAGGCCCGGTTGATGTTGCGGGGTTCGATCGGGCGGCCATGAGTTGTGCAGAAGACAAGACCGTGATCTTCCCATGCGGTACCGGCGGTGAACCGTTCTTCGAGCTGGCGTCGGCGATGCTCGCGCAGCGTCCGGATCAGGGGCTGGGGAAGTGGGATAGTCCGCTCGGAGGTGCTGGTCTTAGTTTGATGCAGCGTGAGCTGGCCATCCACCCGTTGCAGCGAGCGTCGGACGGTGAGCCGGCCGCGGTCGAGGTCGACGTCGGACCACATCAGCCCCAGTGCCTCGCCCCGGCGCAGCCCGATGCCGAGTGCGACGGCCCATAAAGCGGAGAGCCGATGCGTTCGGGCCACGGTGAGGAAGCGTCGGGCCTCTTGGACTGATAGCGGAGCGATCTTTCTCCCTGCCGTGGCGCGGAGCTTGACCAGCCGTGCGACGTTGCGCTCGATCAGTTCTTCTTCGGTCGCGGCCTGTAGCGCGGCGCGGAGTAGCTTCAGCAGGTAGCGCACTGTGGTGTCGGATGGCACTGAGCCGCAGCACTTGCCCTTGGCGCAGCACTGCGGCTTTCCTCCCTGCTTCTGTGCCCGCCTGGTGTCTTTGCCTTGGGCGCAGCACTGGCACGTCTGTGCCACGCTGTTGAGCCAGGTCCGGATATGTGGTGCTCGTAGGTCCCGTAGCCGGCGCCGGCCGAGTCCGGGGATCAGGTAAAGCCGTACCAGTGGTTCGTAGGAGGCGAACGTCGTGCGACGCACTGCTGGTTCGGCGATCTGGTGGAGCCAGTAGGTGAGGTAGTCCCCAATGGTCAGGGTCGTGGTGCTTACTAGCAGGCCGCTTTCGGCGCGGGCTTGGAGCTTGAGCATGGCCGTGCGGCACTCGGCTCGGGTTTTTCCGTAGACGCTCCGCCGGGCGTAGGTACCGTCTGATCGGCGCGCGAAGACCTTGGCCTCGTAGCGGCCGTCCTTGCGTCGACCGATGGTGCCCTCGCCGTTGGCCCGGCGTCGCTGCTGACGGGGTGTGCGCTGCCCGTCGTCGTATTTGTCGTCGGGCTCCGGGGTGGTGGTGGCGTTGGTTGTCATCACGCTGCTTCCTGGATCAGTTCGGCGAGGTAGTCGTCGAGCGACTGGCGGACGATGCGACGGCACCGACCGACTTGGACGGACTGCACGTGGCCGTCCCAGATCAGCCGGTAGATGCTCCACCGGCTGACGGCCAACTCGTCGGCCGCCTGCTGTACCGTCATGAGCCGCGTCTGCGGCTTCGTCGGTTCCATGGGTTTTCCTTTCAGGCGGCTTGATCGCGAGTTGCCGAACGGTTGGCCGGTGGTGGGTCGCCGGTGGCGAGTTGTGCGGCG
Organism: Actinomycetota bacterium; assembly: GCA_030862405.1. Classification (GTDB taxonomy): domain Bacteria; phylum Actinomycetota; class Actinomycetes; order Mycobacteriales; family Pseudonocardiaceae. The sequence goes on from JALZDU010000281.1 coordinate 17,563, forward strand.
GTGTATTCGGCTTTCCATCGCTGCCTTTCAGCGACGGCGCGGAGGAGCAGTACGGGCCGTGGTGGTACGTCGGGATCGGCCGGTGCGGTGCGTTCCCATAGGTAGGGCCCGTCATCGGGGCCATGTGCGGGTTGGATGCCGGCCTGTCGGAGGAGTTGTCGGACGAATGCGCTGCGTTCGGCGCGGTGGTCTTGCAGGGTTTTGTTGGACCATTTGCGGGAGACCAGGACACGGCGTCCGGCGCTGCCCAGGTTTTCGGGCTGGTGGGCTTTGCCTTTGCAGTGTCCGGGTGTGATGGAGTGGCGGGCGCCTTTGGGTTGGATTCCGTAGAGCAGCCAGATGGGACAGCGCGGTGAGCAGGGTGTGATGCGCAGTTCGGCGTGTAGCCGGCGGGCGTGGTCGCGGTGGGTGTCGGTGGCGTGTTCGTCGAGCCCGGCGGCCTGCCCGATGCTCTTGGACAGATATTTGGTGAGGTAGCCGATGTGTCGGCCGGCTTCTTCGCTGCCGCCCAGGATGCCCTTGACGTGCACCTGCGCCCCGAAGCGCACCACGTGAGCGGGCTGGGTCAGTTCCTCGCAGGCCTGCTCCCAGGTGGGCAGCGGTGTGCCGGTGTCGGGGTCGGTGAAGGCTTTTGCTCTGGTGTCCCAGACGGGCATCCGTTGGTCGGTATAGACGAGCTGGTCGTGCGCTGGCCACCAGACCTGGTGATACGTTGCCGCGGTGATCGCCCGTAACTCGGCGCGAGGGATCGCTCCCCGGATCGCGGCGTGGAAGTGTGGGGCGCCCCTTTTTTGGGGTTCGACGGTGCCGAAGTACTGCACATCCCACCCGACGCAGCGGCGGGTGTTTTGCCAGAAGCGGTCCACCAACGCCGGGAAATGGATCGCGTCCCGGGCGGCTCGCCGGTAGTCATAGCGGTCGGGGTCCACCGCCGCGCCCTTGTCATCGACCCGGCCGTAGGAGTCCAGGGTGAGGGTCAGGAATGTCGAGGGCCGGTAGCGCCCGGCGAAGACCCGCCCGATTGTGCGCGGCTGCACCGGCCGACGGGGCAGATCCGGTGCATCTTGGCGGCGCCGGGTGGAGCGCTTGACCGGCTTGGGTGGCAGATCAAGCGGGGCAAACCGGCCACGGACTCCGGCGGCGCGCAGTTCAGTGTCGACTTCGGCGATCGAGTCGGCGATCTGCTCACCGGTGATCTCATCGCCGATGGCCTGGCATTCGGCGT
>JALZDU010000291.1 GCA_030862405.1 Actinomycetota bacterium
AGATCAACGACTACTACGCACAGCTCGGGGAAGGCCTGCTGGAGTACGTCGGCCCGCTGGTCGAGCCGGGAGCGCGGGAGAAGCCGCTGTCGATCGCGCTGCGGGAAATCCACGGCGGTCTACTCGAACACACTGAGGGCGAGTGACCCACGCCGGGCCGGTCCGGTCGGACCTACCCCGGCGGATCATGCTCGGCGTTGCGGGCGGGATCGCCGCCTACAAGGTGTGTGAGGTACTCCGCCGCTTCACCGAAGCGGGGCATCGGGTACGGGTGGTCCCCACTGAGGCCGCCCTGCGGTTCGTCGGCGCGCCGACCTGGGAAGCGCTGTCCGGGCTACCAGTGCAACATGGTTTGTTCGCCGACGTCCCGGACGTGCCCCACGTGCAGCTGGGGCAGGCCGCCGATCTGGTGCTGGTCGCCCCGGCAACCGCGGATCTGCTGGCTCGCGCTGCCCATGGCCGAGCCGATGACCTGCTCTGTGCCACGCTGCTCACCGCCCGTTGCCCGGTGCTGCTGGTGCCCGCGATGCACACCGAGATGTGGGAACACCCGGCGACGGTGCACAACGTCGCGATGCTGCGTTCGCGCGGGACCGTCGTCGCGCAGCCGGCAACCGGACGGCTCACCGGTGCCGACTCCGGTGCCGGCCGGCTGCCGGAGCCCGACGAGATCGTCGACCTCGCCACCCTGCTACTGCACCACCCGGAGGCCCTGCCGCGGGATCTCACCGGCAGGCACGTAGTGATCTCCGCCGGTGGCACGCGCGAGCCACTGGACCCGGTGCGCTACCTGGGCAACCGGTCCTCCGGCCGGCAGGGCTACGCGCTGGCCAGAGTCGCGGCGCAGCGCGGGTCCCGGGTGACTCTGATCGCGGCCAACAGCCCCGACCTGAGTGATCCGGCCGGGGTCGAGGTGGTCCGGGTGGGCACCGCGGACCAGCTTCAGGAGGCCATGCTCAAAGCGGCGCCGGCCGCCGACGTGGTGGTGATGGCTGCTGCCGTCGCCGATTTCCGCCCGGCTGAGCAGCATCCGAGCAAGATCAAGAAGTCCGGATCGGATCCGGATCCGCTGCAGCTGGTCCGCAATCCGGACATCCTGGCCGAACTGGTGCGCCGCCGCCCGCAGGGTCAGGTGGTGGTCGGTTTCGCAGCCGAGACCGGCGACTGCGCAGGGGGGGTGCTCGCGCACGGCCGAGCCAAGCTCGCCCGCAAGGGCTGCGACCTGCTGGTCGTCAACGCGGTGGGGCAGGGTCAGGGGTTCGAGGTTGGGCGCAACGCAGGATGGCTGCTCGCCGACGACGGTACGGAGCTTGACCTGCCTGAGGGCCCCAAGTCACTGCTCGCCGCGCGTGTCTGGGACGCCGTCGCGACCCGGCTGCAGCTCCTGGGCGAGTGATCCATCAGCGCTCATAGCGGCGTAGCAGCCCCGCCGCTGATCCTGGGTGCGGCCAGAGCTGACGGGGTGCTCTGGTAGACCCGCTAGGTGGACAGTGCCAGTCGGTCGCGTCGGGGACAGCCCCGTCGTGGGGAGCCCCGCCCTAGACAGCAGAGTGCGGCTGCCGCGCTGCCCATCGCCCGGGTGTGTGTGGATACCCCCCTAGCTCACCTCGATCGCCCATTCGACTACCAGGTGCCCGCCGAGCTCGACACGACGGCGCTGCCCGGCGTGCGCCTTCGGGTCCGTTTCGCTGGTCGGCTGGTGGACGGGTGGCTGCTGGAGCGAGCCGAGCGATCCAACCATCCGGGCCGCCTCGGCTGGCTACATCGGGTGATCTCTGCCGAACCAGTGCTCAGCCCGCAGATCGCAGCGTTGGCACGGGTGGTGGCAGACCGGTGTGCGGGCACCATGAGCGACGTGCTGCGGCTGGCGGTGCCGCCGCGGCACGCCCGCACCGAGGCCGAACCGGGCGCCTCCGCCGCGCCCCGTCCGCAGCGTCCCCCGGCGCCAGGATGGGACCGTTACCCTCGCGGATCGGCATTTCTAGAGGCGCTGCATCAGGGCCGAGCGGCGCACGCCTGCTGGCAGGCGCTCCCGGGGGAGGATTGGCCCGCTCGGCTCGCGGAGGCCGCGGTCACCGTGGCCGCCGCCGGGCGGGGCGCGTTGCTGGTGCTGCCAGATCATCGGGACACTGCGCGGGTACACGCCGCGGTGGCTGCGCTCGCCGGTCGCGGCGCAGTGGTCACCCTCGCCGCTGAGTGCGGGCCCGCGCAGCGCTACCGGCGGTGGTTGGCAGTGCGGCGGGGGGCGGTGCGCATCGTGGTCGGCACCCGGGCCGCGGCCTTCGCCCCGGTTGCGGACCTGAGCCTGATGGTGTTGTGGGACGACGGCGACGACCTGCACGTCGAGCCGCGGGCACCTTACCCCCACGCCCGGCTGGTGCTTGGCCAGCGTTCCGTGCTCGAGGGCGGAGCGCTGCTGGTGGCCGGCTACGCGCGCACCGCAGAGACGCAGCTGTCGGTCGACACCGGATGGGCCCACGACATCGTCGCCGCTCGGCACGTGGTGCGGGCCGCGGCGCCGCGGATCACCGCGATCGGTGAGGACGACACCCAGCTGGCCCGGGATCCGGCTGCCCGCGCGGCGCGGCTGCCCGCAGTGGCGTTCGACGCGGTTCGCGCAGCGCTTCGCCGCGACCGGCCGGTGCTGGTGCAGGTGCCGCGGCGTGGCTACGTTCCGGCGCTGGCGTGCGGGCAGTGCCGCGTCCCGGCCCGCTGCCGGCGTTGCGCCGGACCCCTGGCGCTGCCTGCCAGCGGTCAGCCCGCCTGCCGGTGGTGCGGCGTGACCGAGGCCGGCTACGGGTGCCCGGCCTGCGGTTCGGGCCGCTTTCGCGCGATGGTGATCGGGGCCGGCCGCACCGCTGAGGAGCTTGGCCGTGCCTTCCCTGGGGTACCACTGCTGACCTCCGGGGGGGCGACCTCCGGTGGGGTGACCTCCGGCGGCGACAGTTCCGACGGCAGGGTGCTGGCCGGCGTCCCGCCCGGCCCGGCACTGGTGGTCGCCACTCCAGGAGCCGAGCCGCTGGCCCTGTACGGGGCGGCGCTGTTGCTGGACGCTGCAGCACTGCTGGCCCGTCCCGACCTGCGCGCGGCGGAGGAGGCACTGCGCCGGTGGATGACCGCGGCGGCGATGGTCGAGCCGGCCGAGGATGGCGGCCGCGTGGTCGTGGTCGCCGAGGCATCACTGCCCACGGTGCAGGCCCTGATCCGCTGGGACCCGGCCGGGCATGCGCGTGCCGAGCTGGCTGCCCGCGCCGAGCTCGGCTTTCCCCCCGCGGTGCGGATGGCCGCCGTCGATGGCAGCCCGGACACCTTGACAGGTCTCGACGTGCCGGCCGGGGCTGAGGTGCTGGGGCCGGTGCCCGTGGCGGGAAAATCGGAAGGTGAGCGGCAGCGGTTGCTGATCCGGGTCCCCCGCTCTGAGGGATCCGCCCTGGCCACCGCATTGGCCGCGCTGCAGGCCGGGCGCAGCGCGCGCAAGCTACCCGTCCCGCTGCGGATCGAGCTCGACCCAGTCGAGCTGGTCTAGTGCAGGCACAAGGCATACTGCGCTGGTGGCTGTGCAATCCGTCCGGCTCTTCGGCGACCCGGTGCTGCGTGCCCGCGCGGCCGAGGTCGTCGACTTCGACAAGGAGCTGCGCAATCTCGTCCGCGATCTGCTGGAGACGATGGTCCAGGCGGGTGCAGCCGGGCTCGCTGCGCCCCAGCTGGGCGTGTCGCTGCGGGTGTTCACCTACCGCTGCGACGACGTCGCCGGGGACGATCTCACCGGGCATCTGGTCAATCCCACCTTCGATGTGCTGGGTGATGAGATGCAGGACGGACCGGAAGGCTGCCTGTCGATCCCCGGCCTGTCGTGGGATTGCCGGCGTCATCTGCGGGTCGTCGCCCGTGGACGCAACCAGCACGGCGAGCCGATCGAAGTGCACGGCACCGAGCGGCTGGCCCGCGCGATCCAGCACGAGACGGACCACCTCGACGGCGTGCTGTTCATCGACCGGCTCGACCGTGAGCTCCGCAAGCAGGCCATGCGAGAGATCCGGCAGGCACGCTGGTTCGGCAACGCCGAGCCCGTGGTCAAAGTCAGCCCGCATCCGATACTCGGCAAGGCGCGCTGAGCGGTGCGGTTAGTCTTCGCCGGCACGCCTGAGGTGGCAGTGCCCGCACTGCAGGCGCTGCTGGACTCCGACCGGCACGAGATCGTTGCGGTGCTGACCCGACCGGATGCGCCCGCTGGGCGCGGACAGCGGCCGACCCGTTCCCCGGTGGGCGCCTTGGCCGACAAGGCGGGGTTGCAGGTGCTCACCCCGCGCCGCCTGACCGAACCGGACTTCCTTGCGCAGTTTTCGGCGCTGGCCCCGGATTGCTGCCCGATCGTCGGCTACGGCGTGCTGGTCCCGCGGCTCGCGCTGGACATCCCCCGGCATGGCTGGGTGAACCTGCACTTCTCGCTGCTGCCTGCCTGGCGGGGTGCCGCGCCGGTGCAGGCCGCCATCCGGCACGGGGATGAGATCACCGGCGCGTCCACCTTCGCGTTGGAGGAGGGCCTGGACACCGGCCCGGTATACGGCACGGTCACCGAGGTGATCCGCCCCGAGGACACCGCTGGTGAGCTGCTGTCCCGGTTGGCCAACGCCGGAGCCGGCCTGTTGGTGGCCACTGTGAATGGGATCGCCGACGGCAACCTGCGTCCGGTACCGCAGCCCGCCGATGGTGTCTCGTACGCCCCGAAGCTCACCGCAGAGGACGCGCATGTGGACTTCAGCGCCCCGGCATTCGCGGTGCACCGCCAGGTGCGTGCGGTGACGCCCGCGCCCGGCGCCTGGGTTCGGTTCCGGGACCAACGCGTGGGCCTCGGACCGGTGCAACTCGCCGACGTGAATGGGCCCGACGCCGGTGGGCTGAGCCCAGGCGAGCTGCGGGCAAGCAAGCGGGAAGTGCTCGTCGGCACGGCCAGCAGCGCGGTGCGGCTGGGTGAGGTCACTGCGCCCGGTAAGCGGGCGATGCCCGCACCGGACTGGGCCCGTGGTGCGCGGCCGGGGCCGGGGGAGCGATTCGATTGACGGCGAGTGTGAACATCACCCAGGTCGTCGAAGGTCCGCCGTGACGGTCCCTCGCAAGCCGTCCCGACCGTCCAGGCCCGGGCCGCCCCGGCGGCGCTCCGGGCCACGCCGGCCACCGGTGGAGGACATCCCTCGGCGCGCCGCGCTGGAGGCCCTGGCCGCGGTCCGCGAGCGTGACGCCTACGTCAACCTGGTGCTGCCTGGCCTGCTCCGGCAGCGCGGGATCAGCGGCCGGGACGCCGCGCTGGCCACCGAGCTGTGCTATGGAACCTGCCGCGCGCAGGGCCTGCTGGATGCGGTGTTGGAGTCCTGCATCGATCGCCCGCTGTCGGAGGTGGACGGCGAACTGCTGGATGCGCTGCGGTTGGGCAGCTACCAGCTGCTGCGGACCCGGGTACCGTCGCATGCCGCCGTCGGCACCACCGTTGACCTGGTGCGCGCGGATCGGGGCAGTGCTAGCGCCGGCTTCGTCAACGCGGTGTTGCGCCGCGTCAGCCAGCACGACGAACAAGGTTGGGTGCAGGCAGTGGCGCCAGCAGCCGGAGACGACCCGGTGGGCTACCTTGCGATGGCCCACCCGCACCCGCGGTGGATCGCACAGGCCTTCTCCGACGCGCTGGGCGGGGACTCCGACGAGCTGAGCCAAGCGCTGGCTGCCGATGATGGCCGCCCGCTGGTGCATCTCGCCGCGCGCCCGGGCCGGATCACCGCTACCGAGCTGGCCACGGTGACCGGCGGCCAGGCCGCCCCGTACTCGCCGTACGGGGTGCACCTAGCCGATGGCGGTGACCCGGGTGAGCTGGCGGCGGTGCGCGATCACTTGGCCCATGTGCAGGACGAGGGCAGCCAGCTTGTCGCCCTCGCACTGGCCGGGGTCCAAATGGAGGGCGCCGACGTGCGCTGGTTGGACCTGTGCGCCGGACCGGGAGGCAAGGCAGCGTTGCTGGGCGCTGTGGGTGCCGCTCGCGGGGCCAGCCTCGACGCTGTGGAGAAGGCTGAGCACCGGGCCCGGTTGGTCGGTCAGGCTTGCGTGGGCCTGCCAGTGACGGTGCATGTCGCCGACGGCCGCAACAGCCAGCTGCCGGAACGGTCCTACGACCGGGTGCTGGTGGACGTACCGTGCACCGGCCTCGGTGCGCTGCGCCGGCGCCCGGAGGCGCGTTGGCGGCGGCGCGCTGATGACCTCGCCGGGCTGGTCCGGTTACAGCGTGAGCTGCTGCTGGCGGCGCTGCGACTGGTGCGTCCGGGGGGTGTGGTGGCCTACGTGACGTGCTCGCCGCACCTTGACGAGACCGTGGGTGTGGTCACCGACGTGGTGCGGCGCACCGGTGCGCAGCAACTCGATGCTCGACCGCAGTTCCCCGGCGTACCCGGCCTTGGGCAGGGACCGCACGTGCAGTTGTGGCCGCACCGGCACGGCACCGATGCGATGTTCTGTGCCCTGTTGCGCCGTTGAAGTGGCCTTCAGCGTCGCTGGATGTGCTGCAGCGGCCGGTCCGGGCGCCACAGCTCAATCATCAGATGATCCGCCGGCTCGCCGACCTTGGTGATGACGACCTCGTCGATATCAGCTCGGAACACGTCAGGGCCCTGGCCGGGTGGAGCACCCTGCGCTTGCAGCAGAGCGTCTCGCTCACCGGGGTCGGTGACCAGCACCGCCCGGCCGCTGATCTTCACGTCCCCCGACCAGCTGGACTCCTGACCCTCCGGGGGGTCCACCGAGGCGCTGTGTAGCGCGAACCGCGGATCGCGCCGAAGGTCCTGGCCCTTGCGGGCGTCCGGCATCGACCCGAACCACAGCTGACCCTGCGTGAACGACGCCTCGATCCCGCTGATTCGCGGTGAGCCGTCGGTCCGCAGCGTCGCTATCGTCTTGTGCCGGTGCGCATCCATGATCATCTGCGCTCTCTGGGCGAAGTCGGGCTCCGAGTCCATCACCGCACGCCATGCCACCACGTCAGCACGTCCTCGCCGCCGGTCTCCTGGCCCATCTCAGCCGGAATTGATTACGTCTTGGCTGCGGTTACGAGGTTATAGTCTATGAGTCCGCGGTGGTATGCCTTCAGCCAGTTGCGGCTCCAGCTGTCTTTGAACTCGGTCTGCTCCATCCAGGCGTCGAAACCGCACCAGACATGCTCACCGATGCTGTCAACATCAACGTCGGCAAAGCCTGCCTTGAGTAGATCGTCTCGAAAGGAGCCGATCGCGACGACGACGTCGATGCCACTGTCGATGGTTTCGATCAACTGCGACAACTCATCGGCGGCGCTCCCGTGGGTCATGAAGAAGGTCGCGACGGCAAGCCTGCCTCCAGGTCTGAGCACTCGATAGGCTTCGGACGCAAACGTGGCCAGGCTTTCGAAGTGCTGGGCCGCTTCCACCGAGTAGCACTTGTTGAAGTGCTCATCCGCATAAGGTAGTTGGAGCGCGGAGCCTTGCTGGAGCATGAACCGGCCACGCTGTTGGGTGAGTAATTCGGAGTTGACCCTGCTGGCGCGATCGATCTGGTCTTGCGAGAGATCGAGGCCGTACAGTGCGCCTGGGTGGAATTCTCGGAGAGCAAGTGCTGCACCTACTGCGATGCCACACCCGATTTCCAACACCACATCGTTCGGGCCGATGCTCAAGCAGCGAAGGACGTTGCGGTAAAGGTCGGCCTGGCTCTCAGTGCGCTCCTCGACGCTGATGAGCCCCGGCATGAAATCCTGCCAATACCCGAAGTTGATATAGTTACCTGAGAAGAGTGAAAACGAGCTGAGATCGTCGTCGCCGTACATCGCGGCCCGCCGGGCAGCGCCACCGTTATCTGGCATGATTCATCTCGCCCTCTGCCTCGATGCCGTGTCGCACCGGTTTACCAGCCGCCGCCGGTCATCCTAGATCGGCTGTCTGGAAGGAAACCGCGGCGCTGACGAGCTGCGTGTCGACCCGAACGGGCGGTACCGTCGATATCGGGGCGCTGTGGATGAGGAGGCTCGGTATGCCCGATGGGCCTTTCGGTTCGGGGTCCAACCCACTCGAGGACCTGGTGAGTCGGCTGGTCGGCGGCCTTGAGCAGTCCCTCGGTGGGATAACGAAGCCAGCCACATCGACGCAGCGCGTAGACCGCTACGGCCGCGACCTGACCGCGGAGGCTCGCGCCGGCCGCCTCGACCCCGTCATCGGGCGGGAGGATGAGATCGAGCAAATCCTGGAGGTACTGTCGCGGCGTACCAAAAATAACCCGGTACTGATCGGTGACCCCGGCGTCGGCAAGACCGCGATCGTGGAGGGCATCGCCCAGCGAATCGCCGAGGGCGCGGTCCCGGAGCCGCTGCGCAACCAGCGAGTGATCGCGCTGGACTTGGCAGGGATGGTGGCCGGCACCAAGTACCGGGGCGAGTTCGAGGAACGCCTCACGGCGGTGATCAACGAGGTGACGGCCGCTGCCCGGACCGTGGTGCTGTTTCTCGATGAGCTGCACACGGTGATCGGTGCCGGCGCGGCCGAGGGTGGCGCGATGGACGCCGCCAGCTTGCTCAAGCCGGCGCTGGCCCGCGGTGACCTGCAGGTCGTCGGAGCCACCACGGTTGACGAGTACCGCCGGCACATCGAGCGGGATCCGGCGCTGGAACGGCGGTTTGCTCCCATCCTGGTCGCCGAGCCGAGCGTCGACGACACCGTCGCCATCCTGCGCGGCCTGAGCAAGCGCTACGAGCTCCACCACCGGGTGCGCGTCACCGACGGTGCCATCGACGCCGCAGCACGGCTATCTCACCGATACCTGACCGACCGGTTCCTCCCGGACAAGGCGATCGACCTGATCGACCGGGCCAGCGCCCGGGTGCGGATGCGGGCCGAGGCTCCGAGCGAGGACACCCGGGCGCTCGAGCAGCGTGTCGCGCAGCTCACCCGGGCCAAGGACATCGCGATTGACGCCGAGGACTACGAGCGGGCGGAGGCGCTGACCCGGGAGCTCGACCTGGCGATCGTGGAACTGGACACCGTGCACGCCGGTCCGACGCGCCCGCCGGAAGTCAGTGCCGCCGACGTCGCGGACATCATCGCCCGCAGCACCGGCATCCCGGTCGCGCAGCTCACCGAGGTGGAGCGGCACCGGCTGCTCAATCTCGAAGAGCAGCTACGGCAGCGGGTCGTCGGGCAGGACGAGGCGGTCGAGGCCGTCGCCGACGCGGTCCGCGCCAGCCGTGCCGGTCTGAACCAGCCGGACCGCCCGATCGGGTCGTTTCTGTTCCTGGGCCCCACCGGGGTCGGCAAGACCGAGTTGGCTCGGGCGCTGGCGCAGGCCCTGTTCGGGTCGCAGGAGCAGCTGGTCCGCATCGACATGAGCGAGTTCCAGGACAGGCACACCGTGTCGAGGCTGATCGGTGCCCCGCCCGGTTACGTCGGCCATGACGAGGCCGGCCAGCTCACTGAAGCCGTCCGCCGCACCCCGTACACGGTGCTGCTGCTGGATGAGATCGAGAAGGCGCACGCCGACGTGTCCAACATCCTGCTGCAGGTCTTCGACGCCGGCCGGCTGACCGACGCTCGCGGCCGGACCGCGAACTTCGCCAACACTGTGATCATCATGACCAGCAACCTCGGTGCCGAGGTGCTGCTGGCGGCCACCAAGGGTGGGCGATCAGTCGAAGAGGTGCGGGAATCGCTGATGGCCAGCGTGCGCCGGCACTTCCGGCCGGAGTTCCTGAACCGGATCGATGAAATCGTCCTGTTCCGCGGTCTTGATCGGCCGCGGCTGCGGACGATCACCGAGCTGCTGCTGGAGCAGACCCGGCTGCGGTTGGGCGCCCAGGGCATCACTCTGCGCCTTGATGACCACGCCATCGACTGGATCGCCGACCGTGGCCACCAGCCCGAATTCGGGGCTCGGCCGCTGCGCCGGGCGATTGGGCGTGAACTGGACCGCAAGCTGTCCCGCATGCTGCTCGCCGGCGATCTCAAAGGTGGCCAGGAAGTCTGTGGCACGGTCATCGAGGACCAGCTGGAACTCACCGTCAGACCCGCTCGTGAGTGGCATTGAGTGCTATAACACTGTTTGCCACTCACGAGGCGCTACCGTGCAACCTGTGGCACACCAGCCGATGATCGCGCCGTCCCTGCTGTCCGCCGACTTCGCCCGGCTGGCCGACGAGGCCAACGCAGTACCGGGTGCTGACTGGCTACATGTCGACGTGATGGACGGGCATTTCGTGCCCAACCTCACGTTCGGCCTTCCCGTGGTGCAAAGCCTGATGAAGTACACCGACCTCCCGATGGACTGCCACCTCATGATCGACAATCCGGATCGGTGGGCGATCGGGTACGCCGAAGCGGGTTCCCACAACGTCACCGTGCACGCCGAGGCCGCGCGGGATCCGGTGAAGCTGGCGAAGGATTTGCGCGCGGCCGGGGCCAAGGCGGGTCTGTCGGTCAAACCCAAGACCCCGCTGGAGCCCTGGGTGGAGGTGCTTCGGCACTACGACACGCTGCTGGTGATGAGCGTGGAGCCCGGCTTCGGTGGGCAGTCGTTCATCCCGGAAGTGCTGGACAAGGTGCGCACCGCCCGGCGGTTGGTGGACACCGGACACCTCACCGTGCTGGTGGAGATCGACGGGGGAATCAACGCCGACACCATCGAGGCCGCCGCGGAGGCCGGCGTGGACTGTTTCGTGGCCGGCTCGGCGGTGTACGGGGCTGATGACCCAGTGCGGGCGATGGAGTCGCTGCGGGCCCAGGCTCGGGTATCTAGCGGCCGGTGAAGCACACCGGTCCGGAGGGCTGAGCCCTGTTCACCGGCATCATCGAGGAATTGGGCGAACTCGTAGCTCGCGACGAGCGACCCGACGCGGCGCGGTTGGCCATCCGCGGGCCGCTGGTTTGCTCTGATACGCGGCCCGGTGACTCGATCGCGGTCAACGGCGTGTGCCTGACCGTGGTCGGCGTCGACGGTGAGGTGTTCATCGCCGATGTGATTGGCGAGACGCTGCGCCGCTCCAGTCTCGGTTCAACCCGGCCCGGGGACCGGCTGAACCTGGAGCGGGCCGCGAAGCTCGGCGACCGGCTCGGCGGGCATCTGGTGCAGGGTCACGTCGATGCCACCGGCACCGTGCTGTCCCGTACCGAATCCGCTTCGTGGGAACTGATCCGGATCGGCATGCCTGCCGTGCTGGCCCGCTACGTCGTCGAGAAGGGGTCCATCACGGTCGACGGGGTATCGCTCACCGTAATCGAGGCAGGTATCAAAAACTTCTCTGTGGGCATCATTCCTACTACCCGCGAGCTCACCACCCTGGGCACTCGCCATCCCGGTGAGCTGGTGAACCTCGAGGCGGACGTGATCGCCAAATATGTCGAGAGGTTGGCCTGGCCACATCTTGGCACCGGTAGCGGTACGGCTGCGACATGATGTTTGGGGGGATGATGTGGGGGAGGAGGACACGATGACCGAAAACGCCTTTGCCGGCATCGATCGGGCGATCGCCGAGGTGGCGGCTGGGCGCCCGGTGATCGTGGTGGACGACCAGGAGCGGGAGAACGAGGGCGACCTGATCTTGGCCGCGGCACGGGCCACTCCTGAACTACTGGCATTCATGGTCCGGTACACCTCGGGATACATCTGCGTGGCGCTGACCGGGGACGACTGTGATCGGCTGGAACTGCCGCCGATGTATCACACCAACCAGGACAAGCGGGGCACTGCCTACACCGTCACGGTCGATGCCCGCGAGGGCGTGACGACCGGGATCTCGGCGACGGACCGGGCCCGCACCATCCGGCTACTGGCCGATCCGGACGCCAAGTCGGTCGACTTCGTCCGCCCGGGGCACGTCGTGCCCCTGCGGGCCAAGGAGGGTGGGGTGCTGCGCCGCCCTGGGCACACGGAGGCCGCGGTGGACCTGGCCCGGTTGGCCGGCCTGCCCCCGGCCGGCGTGCTGTGCGAGATTGTCTCGGCCAAAGACGACGGCGACATGGCGCGTCGCGACGAGCTGGAGGTCTTCGCCGCCGAGCATCGCCTAGCGCTGATCACCATCGCGGACATGATCGCTTACCGCCGGCGGTTCGAGAAGCAGATCGAGCGGGTCGCCGAGGCACGGATCCCCACCCGCCACGGCGACTTCCGGGCGGTGGGCTTCGACAGCCTGCTGGACGGGCTAGAGCACATTGCGCTGGTCCGCGGAGAGATCGGGGACGGGGCCGACGTGTTGGTGCGGATGCACTCCGAGTGCCTCACCGGCGACATCTTCGGTTCCCTGCGCTGCGACTGCGGCACCCAGCTCGATGCCGCGCTGGCCGCGGTCGCCGCCGAGGGCCGCGGCGTGGTCGTCTACATCCGCGGGCATGAGGGCCGCGGCATCGGATTGATGCACAAGTTGCAGGCATACCAACTTCAAGAGGCCGGCGCGGACACCGTGGACGCCAACCTCGCGCTCGGGATGCCGGCCGATGCCCGCGACTACGGCACCGGAGCGCAGATCCTGGTGGATCTCGGGGTGCGCTCGATGCGCCTGCTCAGCAACAACCCCACCAAGCGGACCGCGTTGGAAGGCTACGGCCTGGAGATCGTTGACCGGGTGTCGTTGCCGGTCCGGCCCAACCCGGAGAATCTGCGTTACCTGCGTACCAAGCGCGACCGCATGGGCCATGACCTCACCGGCCTGGAAGGGTCAAGCGGGGTGCTGGCATGAGTGGCCAGGGCCAGCCCGCGCTCACCGTGCCCGGCGGCTGCGGCGAGCTGCGGCTGGGTATCGCCGTGACTCGCTGGTATGAACGCGTCACCGCCGCACTGCTTGACCGGGCGTGCGCCGCCGCTGCCGAGGCCGGGATCACCGCGCCGACCGTGGTGCGAGTGCCGGGCGCCGTCGAGCTGCCAGTGGTGTGCCAGGAACTGGCCCGCCACCACGATGCCGTGGTCGCGCTGGGAGTGGTGATCCGCGGTGGCACCCCGCATTTCGAGTACGTCTGTGACGCGGTCACTGCCGGACTCACCAGGGTCGCGCTGGACGAAGGAACTGCGGTAGGCAACGGGGTTCTCACCTGCGACACCGAGGAACAAGCCCTGGACCGATGCGGGCTGGCTTCCTCGTCAGAGGACAAGGGCTTCCAGGCCTGCGTCGCCGCTCTGGAGACCGCCCTGCTGCTGCGCAGCCTGCGCCAATCTCGGAACACACCATGACCCCGCACACCCCCCTTCCCGGCGTGTCCGCTTGCTGTGCCCGGTGTGTCGGGCTCTGGTGTACGGCAGAGGCGGCGTGATGCTGCCCGCCGAGGTGCTGTTCGAGACCCGCCCGCGCAAGGCCCGCCGCGTCGCGGTGGTTACCGCCGTGTTGCTGGTCGCGGTGTTCACAGTGATCGCGGTGCTACTGCGGCAGACCCCCACCGGCGTCTACTTCCGGCTCTCCGATCAGGTGGCCATGGTGCTGCTGGGACTGTTACTCGCCGGTGCAGCGCTGTTGTTCGCCCGGCCTCGGGTGCGTGCCGGTGCCGACGGGGTGGAGGTGCGCAACCTCCTCGGGTCGCGCACGCTGCCCTGGGAGCTGGTGCTCCGGGTGTCTTTTCCCGATGGTGCCCCGTGGGCCCGTCTGGAGCTGCCCGACGACGAGTACATCGCGGTGATGGCGATCCAGGCTGCTGACGGTCGGCACGCGGTGCACGCAATCCGCGCCCTGCGCGCGGTGTACGCCGAGCACACCGCGCCACCCGGCGCACCTAGTCGGGATCTTCAGCCGGGCCAATGAGGAGCCGGTTGCAGGATTGCCGCAGCCCGGCGGCAACTCGTTGGTCTCCTCCGCGAACACCGTCTATCCGCAGAATCCGGCCGACGTGGCGCGCCCCCACAGGCTCGGTTGTCAGTGGAGCGAGATAATCAGGCGGAGATCGACCGGGGATGGATCATCCGGGGCACAGACCTCGGCGAACTCGCCCAAGTCTGGGGATCCCGGCCGAGGTCTTGAGCCGGACCATGGACCGCTACAACCAAGGCGCCCAAGTGGGTAGCGATGTGAACCTCGGGCGTTGCCGAGAATCGTTGAAGCCGCTCACGGCACCGTTTTATGCACTGCGGCTGGTTCCCCTGCTTTACAACACCCAAGGTGGTCCGCGGCGGGACAGCTGCGCGTGGGTGCTTGACGTCGACGGTCAACCCGTCCCGGGATTGTACGCGCTGGAGAGCTCGGTTCCATCCGGGTTCCCGGTATCAGACCTTATCGCCGAGGCACTGGCTATGGCAGGATTGCCGGCCATTTCGCCGCCAACTGGCTCACTCTTGGTGCCGATGAGCGGTCGAATCAACCGGCGGACGAAAAAAGCAGTCCTCCCGTAGGGTAAGATAGTGCTCTGTAATTGCTGTGCCGGCGGTGGGATTCGAACCCACACTGGCGGGTTCCTAAGACCCGGGCCTCTGCCATTGGGCTACGCCGGCTTGCGGTTACGCGCGCACCACGGCATAGAGTACGGCGTCAGACTCCGAGGTCTTTACGGAGCTTGGCGACGTGGCCGGTGGCGCGCACGTTGTACAGCGCCTTGTCGATGCGGCCCTGCGCGTCGATCACAAAGGTGGACCGGATCACGCCGGTGACTGTCTTGCCGTACATCTGCTTCTCGCCGTAGGCACCGTAGGCAGTGAGCACTGAGCGGTCCGCATCGGACAGCAGCGGGAAGTGCACGCCCTCCGCGTCGCGGAACTTCGCCAGCTTCACCGGCGGATCCGGCGAGATCCCGAGCACCGCGAAACCGGCCGTGTCCAGCTCAGGGAGGTTGTCGCGGAAGTCGCAGGCTTGTTTGGTGCAGCCGGGGGTCCCCGCGGCGGGGTAGAAGTAGACCACCACCGATTGACCGCGGTAGTCCGACAGCGAGACGGGTTTGCCGTCGGCGTCGGGCAGGGCGAAGTCAGGAGCGGGGTCACCGGGGGACAGCCGGACGTTGTCGGTCACGAGGTCGGACGATACCCCTGACGATGGGGGTGGCCTCACGACCCGGTTGCCCGTGGCCTACGGTGTGCCGCACATCCGCGCAAGGAGGACTGATGGCCCGGGACGCCGACACCATCGAACGCGACATCGAGCAGGCTCGTGACGCGTTGGCCGCGACGCTGGACGAGCTCGGTACCCGGGCAGATCCCCGCCGTGCGATCGAGGCCGGCAAGGAGCAGGTGGAGACCACCATGGCCGACCCGAGAGTGCGCTACACGCTGATGGGCGTTGGTGGAATCCTCGCGCTGGCGTTGCTGCGCAAGCTGTTCCGTTAGGTAGCCACAACGTCACAGTGCGAGGTAGCCACAACGTCACAGCGCTACCACGGCGAAGGACTCACCACCCAACCGCACGTTGTCGGGTGTGGTGGTGGCTTCCCCCGACGCGAGAAGAACCTGGGTGGGCTGCCCGTCCAGCGCAACGCTGACCGGCTGCGTGCTCAGGTTCACTGCCACGCGAAGTGAACCCCGGTGCAGCACCAGGGTGCGGGCGTCGACGTCCACGTCCACAGCAAGCTGATCCAACCTTGGGTCCGAAAGCTCCGGGCAGCGCTTGCGCAGCGCGATCAGCTCCCGGTAGATGCCCAGCAGGGTCGCATGGGGCTCGGCGTCGAGTTCGGACCAGTCCAGCTTCGAACGGACGAAGGTCTGCTTATCGTTCGGGTCAGGCACGTCCACGTCATCCCACCCGTGTTGGGAGAACTCGGCATAGCGGCCGCGGCGGGTGGCCTCACGCAGCTCCGGGTCGGACATATACGAGAAGAACTGGAACGGCGTGCCCGCTGCCCACTCCTCGCCCATGAAGATCATCGGCGTGTAAGGCGAGCACAGCACCAGTGCTGCACCGCACGCCAGCAGACCGGGAGACAGCGTAGCCGAGATCCGGTCGCCGGTAGCGCGGTTACCGACTTGATCGTGGTTCTGGAGGTAGGCGAGGAATTTCCAGCCGGGCAGCTGCGCGGTGTCCACCGGGCGGCCGTGGCTACGTTGCCGGAACTGTGACCAGCGCCCGTCATGGAAGAACGCGCCGCGCAGCGTTCGGGCTAGGTCGGGCAGCGCGCCGAAGTCGGCGTAGTAGCCCTGCTGCTCACCGGTCAGGGTGGCGTGCAGGCAATGGTGGATATCGTCGTCCCACTGCGCGGTCAGCCCGTAACCGCCGGCGACGCGGGGAGTAACCATCCGCGGGTCGTTGAGGTCGGACTCGGCGATCAGCGACAGCGGCCGTCGCAGGTGGCTGGCCAGGGTGTCCACCTCGATGGCCAGCTCCTCCAAGACGTGGATCGCGCGGCTGTCTCGCAGGGCGTGCACGGCGTCCAACCTCAGCCCGTCGAGGTGATAGTCCCGCAGCCATTCCAGGGCATTGTCAATCACGTAGCGACGCACCTCGTCGGAGTGTGGTCCATCCAGGTTCAGTGACGGACCCCAGATGTTGCTCCCGGCGAAATAGGGACCGAAGCGTTCCAGGTAGGCGCCCGACGGTCCGAGGTGGTTGTGCACGACATCGAGGACCACGCCCAGCCCATGGCCGTGGCAGGCGTCCACGAACCGCTTGAAGGCGTCGGGTCCGCCGTAGTTCTCGGTGACGGCGTACCAGTCCACCCCGTCGTAGCCCCAGTTGCGCGGCCCGTCGAAGGCGTTGACCGGCATCACGTCGACCAGATCGATGCCCAAGTCGACGAGATGGTCAAGGCGCTCGATGGCGGAGTCGAAGCTGCCCCCCGGGGTGAAGGTCCCGATGTGCAGCTCGTAGAGCACGCTGCCTGGCAGCGCCCGGCCGGTCCAGCCCTGATCGGTCCAGGTGAAGGCCCTGTGGTCGTAGACCCGGGACGCCGCATGCACGCCGTGTGGCTGCCACCGCGATCGTGGATCGGGTAGCGAGGTGTCCTCGTCGTCCAGCCGGAAAGCGTAGTCGGAACCTGGCCCGGCGCCGTCGACATCCGCACCCCACCAGCCACCGCTCGTCCGGACCAGACCGTGTTCGACACCGTCCACCACGACCAGCACTCGCTGCCGCTGCGGGGCCCACACCGTGAAGTCCATAAGCCCGATCTTGTCAGGGCCGGGCGACATTGTCCGGCCAAACCACGGCGAGGGCCCGGCATGATCGCGTTTTATGTGCCAATGAGGACCTGTGATGTCGCTGCCGGCACACAAACAGTGATCAACAGCCGAGTGATTGTCAGTCGGCCAGTAGTAGGGCGACGGGGTAGCGGGCGAGTAGATCGGCCAGCGGCACCCGCCCCGACGAAGCGTAGCCAGTGAACGCGTCGGTCCAGGAGCCTTCGGGTAGAGGTAGCGCAGTCATGCCCCAGCCGCCGCAATCCGCCAGCCCAACCGGCAGCCGGGTGGCGACCGCGACAACCCCACGGCGAGCGAACGCGACGGCGTGCGGTGCGGCCCCTCCGTCCGCGTACAGCGGGCGGTAGCCAGTGAACCGCTCGGGATGGTCGCGGCGGGCGCGCAGGGTCCGGGATACGACGAGCAGCTTGGCCGCGCCGACATCGTGCACATCCGCGCTGCCCATCTCGGGCAGCCAGCCTTGGTCTATCCGCCGCAGCAGGTCCGTCCGGGCGGTGAAATCCACCGGGCGGCGGTTGTCCGGGTCCACCAGTGACAGGTCCCACAGCTCGCCACCCTGGTAAGTGTCCGGGATGCCGGGCATCGCCAGTTGCAGCAGCACCGCGGACAGCGAGTTCGATCTGCCGGCTGGAATGATCCGAACCGCCACCCTGGCCACTGCGGCGCTCAGCGCCGGGTTGTCCAGCGCGGCGTCGGCGACGGAATGCATGGCGGTCTCAAACGCCTCGTCCGGGTCAGTCCAGCTGGTGCGGGTCCGCGCTTCCCGCATCGCCTTCTCCAGGTAGGCGTGCAACCGGTCTGGCGGCAGCGGCCACGCCCCGACCAGGGTCTGCCAAAGCAGGTGGGTCAGCGCCGGGTCGGGCACCGTGGCACCGGCCGCATCAGCCAGCCTGCTGAACTCCCGAACAGAGTCCACCCAGAGATCCGGCAGCTCCGAGAGCACCGCCAACCGGGCCCGGACATCACCGGAACGTTTGGTGTCATGCGTGGACAGCGTGGTCATCCCGTGCGGGGCAATCTGTTCGCGGTGTGCCAACGCGGCGTGGAACTCTTGGAGCTCGAGTCCGAAGCGGGCCGGATCCCCGCCCACCTCGTTGAGTGCGATGAACCGGGTCCAGCGGTAATAGGCGGTGTCTTCCACCCCCTTGGCCATCACCGCGCCGGAGGTCTGCTGGAACCGGACAGCAAGCTCGTCATCCGGATCCCGCAGCCGGGGCGAGAGCGCCTCCAGGGTCACGTCCAGGCCAGGACGTCGATGTCGGGCAGCCGCCAGTGCCTGATCCAGATGCTCGACCCCATCCGGCAGGTAGGACCGATAGACCGGGAAACAGGCAAGTAGCTCGGCCAACGCGGCAGTGGTATCCGAAACATCGCTGACGTGAGGAGCAAGCCTAGCCAGCCGGCAGAGTTCGGAGCCGAGCATGCCGGTGGCCACGTCGAGCTTGCAGTCGTGCACCAGCTGCGCCCAGTCCGTCCGGATCCCGGTCAGCGAGGTGTCCAGCGCGGTGAACGCTGCTTCGCCGGCTGGGTCGACGAGGACCCCGTCAACCTCGGCAAGCGCGTCGTAACCGGTGGTGCCCTCGACCGGCCACGAGCCGGGCAGCTCCTCGCCGGGCTCGAGAATCTTCTCCACCAGGATCCAGGCGTCCGGCGCGTGCTCCCGCAGCCGATGCAGGTAGCCCCCAGGGTCGGTGAGGCCGTCGGGGTGATCGACCCGCAGGCCGTCGACGTCACCGCCGGCAACCCAGCGCAGCACCTCGCCGTGGGTGGCGGCGAAGACCTCGGGATCCTCCACCCGGACCGCGGCGAGCTCACTGATCGCGAAGAACCGCCGGTAGCCCACGTCCGCCCGCCAGGATACGAGCCGATAGTGCTGTGCCTGGTGCACCTCCTGCGGGCTGCCGGCCGCTGCCGTCCCGGGCGCCAACGGGAACACGCGCTCGTAGTAACGCAGCAGTTCGCCATCCACCCGCAAGTCGGCAAGCGCCTCCGGCGAGTCAGCGAGCACGGGCAGCCGTAGTGGCCAACCGACGATGTCGAACCACCGTGCGAAGCGCGACGACGGCCCGTGCTGCAAGACATCCCACCAGGCCGGGTTGGCCTGTGGATCGGCGACGCCGAGGTGATTGGGGACGATGTCGACCACCAGCGCCAACCCGTGCTCGCGAACCGCGGCCGCCAGCGCGCGCCGGCCAGGCTCTCCGCCGATGACGTCGGAAACCCGGCCGGGGTCGGCCACGTCGTAACCGTGCTGGGAACCCGGCATCGCCTGCAGCAGCGGCGAGGTGTACGCCGCGCCGACTCCCAGCAACGCCAGGTAGGGCACCACCGCGACGGCATCAGCGAAGGACAGATCCGGCCCCAGCTGCAGCCGGTAGGTCGAGGATGGCAGCGTCACGCGGTGCGCTCCAGAACTACCAGCGACCGCGCGGTGACGGTGATCTTCTCCTCTCCCGCGGCGGTGACACCGCGGGAGCCTGGCGGTTCACCGGTCGCCGTGTCCACCACGACGGTCCACTGCTGCCCGTAGCCGTTACCGGGCAGCTGCACGATGGTGTCCTCGTGGTGAGCGTTGAAGCAGAGCAGGAAGGAGTTGTCGGTGACCCGCTGGCCACGGCCGTCGGCGTCCGGGATGCCCTCGCCGTTGAGGAACACGGTGAGGCACTGGCAGACCTCCACCTCCCAGTCCTGCTCGGTCATCTTATCGCCGGATTCGGTGAACCACGCGATGTCGCCCAGCTCGTCACCGCCCCGGATCGGGCGCCCGGCGAAGAACCTGCGGCGGCGGAACACCGGGTGGACGCGGCGCAGTGCCACCAGCCCGGCGGTGAACGTGAACAGTTCCTGATCGACTGCGCTCCAGTCCACCCAGGAAAGCTGGTTGTCCTGGCAGTAGACGTTGTTGTTGCCCTGCTGAGTGCGGCCGAGCTCGTCACCGTGCAACAGCATGGGGATGCCTTGGGACAGGAACAAGGTGGCCAGCATGTTGCGCCGTTGGCGGGCTCGCAGATCCACTACTTCGGGGTCGTCGGTGGGGCCCTCCACCCCGCAGTTCCAGGACCGGTTGTCATCGGCGCCGTGGTAACCGAACAGCGACTCGTCCCAGTCGACACCGGTGGATACCGCCTTGGCGTAGGGATCGATGAGGAGCTTAGTGGGGTTGCATCGTTGGCCGGCAGCCAGATCGTAGGGGCCGTGCACCCGGTATCCGTAGTGCTGACCTGGTCCGATGCCGGGCAGGTAGCCGTGCCAGACGAATCCATCGACCTCAGGCAACCGGACCCGTGTCTCGGTGGCGCCAGTGTCACCGCTGTCGAAAAGGCACAGTTCCACCTTGTCTGCGGCCTCGGAGAACAGCGCGAAGTTGGTGCCTGCGCCGTCGTAGGTGGCACCCAGCGGGTAGGCCGCACCCGGCCACGGCTGGGGGACGGTCATCGGTCTCCTTTTCCACGTCAATGGGCAACTGCCGCGCACCGGTTCTGCGTCACGGTATCTGATCTACCGGTGCCAGCTGCTGCGGTGGGTGACAGCTGCAGGTATAGCTACCGGAAGCGCACGGCCGCATCCAACGCCTCGCGCATCACCGCGATTGGGGCATTGCGACCGGTCATCAGCTGGACCTGAGCCACTGCCTGATGCAGCAGTACCGCCAGACCGCTGACGATCCGGCAGCCCACATGGAGTGCGGACGCGGCCAGCGGCGTGGGCCAGGGCGCGTAGACGACGTCGAGCACCACAGGTTTGGTAGACCACTGCTGCCGGCCGGCCAGCGCATCGGCGGCGCCGGGTGGCAATGTGGAGATGACGACGTCGGCTTCGGGAACAGCGGTGTCGGGTAAGCCGCCGCAAATCGTTGGATGGACACCGAGCCGCTCAGCCGTCGCGCGCAGATGCCCTGTTCTGACCGGATCCCGCACGAGAACGGTCGGCGCTGCCTCCCCGAGCTCGCGCAGTGCGGCGAGCGCGGCTTGGGCGGTACCACCCGCCCCGAGGATCACCGCTGCACCGACCCGGTCGAGTCCCGCTTCGTGCAGCGCAGCAAGGATACCGGCCACGTCGGTGTTCTCAGCCCGGCGGTGCCCGCCCGGTTGGCCGAACACCAGGGTGTTCGCCGCGCCCACCGCGCTGGCTAGCGGGGTGATCTCGTCGGCCACGGTCAACGCGACCCGTTTGAGCGGCATCGTCAGCGACAGGCCAGCCCACTCCGATCCGAGTCGTCCCACGAAGGCGGGCAGGCTCGCCTCGTCGCATTCGAACGCCTCGTAGCGCCAGCCGGTCAGGCCCAACCCCGCATAGGCGGCGGTGTGCAACGCCGGGGACAGTGAGTGCCGGATCGGACAACCCAGCACTGCGGCCCGCCGCGAGGCCGGCTCATTGGTCGCCGGCTCACTAGCCACTGTGAAATCTTCCCCGCTGTGCACCCTTTGTTCACCTCTAGCCAGTATTGACGAAAGACTGTTGGCCGCGGTCTTGCATGACGCGTTTGCGGTCTGTTATTGAGGAGATCAGCCCGATCTGCGCAGCTGTGTCACATCAAACGGTCGTCGGCATCACGCCAGGAGGTAAGCGGTGCAACAACCGAGCTGGGCGTCGGTTGGCGTGGATCTCGAGCGCCCCAGCGTGGCCCGAGTGTATGACTACTACCTCGGCGGCTCGCACAACTTCGCCGTGGACCGGCAGGTGGCTCGTCGGGCAATCGAGCTGTGGCCGGAACTGCCCTTGATCATGCAGACCAACCGGGCGTTCCTGCGTCGCTCGGTGCGGTATCTGGTCAGCCAAGGCATCACCCAATTCCTGGATATCGGTTCCGGCATCCCCACTGAGGGCAATGTGCACGAGGTAGCCCAGGTTGCTTCGCCGGATGCCCGAGTGATCTATGTGGACATCGATCCGGTGGCCGTCGCGCACAGCCGGGCCATCCTGGCGGGGAACGAACGCGCGGACGTCGTCCAGGCCGATCTGCGCGACGTAGCGGCGATCCTTGGTGATCCGCGGACCAGCCGGCTGATCGACGCGACGCAGCCGCTCGGCGTTCTCATGGTGTTCATCCTGCACTTCTTCCCCGATGAGGCGGAGGCGGCGAGTATCGTCGCGCAGTACCGCAAGGTGATGGCGCCCGGCAGTCATCTCGTCCTCTCGCACGCCAGCCACCAGGGTCCACCTGATGAAGTGAGGCCGCTCACCGAGCACTACCGGCGCACCACCGCCCCGTTGACGATGCGCACCCGCCTGGAGCTCGAGGAGTTGCTCGGCGAGTTCGAGCTGGTCGCCCCTGGACTGGTGTTTCTGCCGCTGTGGCGTCCGGACTCGCCGGCCGATGTCGGTGACCATCCCGAGCGGTTCGGCTATGCGGCGGTAGGGCGGTGGGATGACTCGCGCTGACCACACCAGTCGCCGGCGTCAATCGTCCCGACCGTCCACGGCATCAGTGGGCAGGTGGCTGATGGACCGGCCGGACTGGCGTCGTTGAGCGCTCACGAGGCGCCCGAGCGGCTGATCGACCGATGAGCTGCACTGGTTACTCCATTTGGCCCCGTCCACGGTCTGGCCGGCAACTGAGTGTGCTGTGGAGCACAAGTACGGCTAGAAACAGAGCTAGTATCAAGGGGACTACGACGAATAGCTAAGAGTGCTGGTCCGGTCTTGCACGTGGTGTTTACAGACTGTTATGGAAAGTTTCGGGTCTGCGGTTCGCGGTTGTCGGCGTTTGCGTCGACATCAGTGGGAGGGTGACCGATGGGACGGCCGAGCTGGGCGTCGGGCGACGTGGACCTCGAGCAGCCCAGCGCGGCCCGAGTATATGATTACTACCTCGGTGGCTCGCATAACTTCGCCGTGGATCGGCAAATGGCCCGGCGGGCGATGGAGCTGTGGCCCGAGTTGCCGTTGCTCATGCAAGCCAACCGGGCGTTCCTGCGTCGCTCGGTGCGGTATCTGGTCAGCCAGGGCATCACCCAGTTCCTGGACATCGGCTCCGGCATCCCCACCGTCGGCAATGTGCACGAGGTCGCCCAGGTCGCTTCGCCTGAGGCGCGGGTGGTGTATGTGGACATCGACCCGGTGGCCGTCGCGCACAGCCGGGACATTCTGGCCGGCAACGACCGCGCGGACATCGTCCAGGGCGACTTGCGCGATGTCATGGCAATCCTCAATGATCCGCGGGCCAAGCGGCTGATCGACCAGACCCAGCCGCTAGGCGTGCTCATGGTGGCGATGCTGCATTTCGTGCCGGATGCGGCAGACCCGGCGAACATCGTCGCGCAGTACCGCAAGATGATGGCGCCCGGAAGTCATCTCGTCGTCTCACACGCCAGCCATGATGGCCGGCCGGACAAAGCCGGGTCGCACACCGCCCTCTACCAGCGCACCGCCACTCCCATGACGATGCGCTCACGGCTAGAGATCGAGGCACTGTTCGACGGGTTCGATCTGGTGCCCCCGGGAGTGGTGTTCCTGCCACTGTGGCGCCCGGATTCGCCGGTCGATGTCGACGACCATCCCGAGCGGTTCACCGGCTACGCGGTGGTGGGCCGGCGAGAATGACCCACGCAGATTACGAAGCGTTCGCCCGGCGTTGGGCCGACACAATTGTCGGCACCAGTTACGTGCCGATTGGCCGCCGTGCACTGGCCAAGCACCTGCTCGGGCTCACCCCCCGGCTGGTCGAGGCAACGTTGGCCGTTGAGTTCGACCCATCGGTTGGCCATCAGGTGGGCGTCGACATGGTCGCGGCACATTTCACCGGCACCGAGACGCTCAGCAAGACTCTCGCATTGATCGCTGAGGAGCTACCAGGTCTGCTGGATTCACCTCCGCCCGACATCAACGTGGCCAGCCGGATCGCTCAGCTGGTTGGCAGCATGGCTGCCGGCTATGCCGGTGCATTACGCGAGCGCAGTCTCGATGAGCAGGACGCGATCTATCGCGCTGGGCTGCGAGCACGCCGGCAGGCCGAACAGGCACTGGCGGCCAGCGAGGCGAAGTTCCGTGCGATGTTCACCGAAGCGGGAATCGGAATCGGGATCGGCGACCTGGAAGGCAACATCACGGACACGAATCCAGCTTTGCAGCGGATGTTCGGCTACACCGGTGAAGAATTCAGCCGACTTAACGTCACTTCGATGGTCCACCCCGAAGACGCCCTCAGCGTGTGGGAACTTTATGGGGAACTGATCAGCGGTGAGCGGGACCAATTGCGCATGGAGAAGCGTTTCCGCCGTTGCGACGGCGGCGAGATTTGGACCAACCTGACGGTGTCGTTGGTGCGTGACGAGGCCGGAGCGCCCGCTTACCAGGTGGCATTGCTGGAGGACGTGTCCGAACGGCGTCGCTTGCAGGACCGGTTAGAACACCAGGCTTACCACGATCCACTGACCAAGCTGGCTAATCGGGCGATGGTCACTGACCGGCTGGGACGAATCTTCGCCGAACCGGCGGGCCGGCGCCGGGTCGGGTTGTGCTTTTTGGACCTGGACGGGTTCAAAGTGGTCAACGACAGCCTAGGCCACGAGATCGGCGACCAGTTGTTGATCGCCGTCGCGTCGCGGTTGATCCGCTGCTGCGATTCGGGGCAGCTGGTGGCTCGGATGGGTGGCGACGAGTTCGTGATTATCGTCGAAGACACCGTCGGAGAACACGACGTGGCCGCACTGGCCGATGAGGTGCTGGCTGTCATGGCCGCTCCGATCCGAGTCGGCGATCACGAGCTGACCGTCACGACGAGCATTGGTGTCGTCGAGCGGCCGGTGGCCGACACCAATCCCGCGGACCTCATGCAGGCCGCCGACATCACGCTGTACCGGGCGAAAGCCGAGGGTAAGGCGCGCTATGCGATGTTCGATCAGCACCGCAACGATAGTGAGGTGGCCCGATTCACCCTGTCCGCCACGCTGCTGGCCGCGATCGACCGCAGCGAGTTCTTCATCGAGTACCAGCCGTTGGTCGTGCTGAAGGACGGCACCCTGCGCGGGGTCGAGGCTCTGGTGCGCTGGTGTCATCCGACGCTAGGTGTGCTCGGACCCGAACGGTTCATCAGCCTGGCCGAAGAGACCGGTTCGATCGTGCAGCTCGGGCACTGGGTGCTCGCCCAAGCCTGCCAGCAGGCCCGAGCCTGGCGCGACGCGTTCGGTGATGCTGCGCCGCTGATCAGCGTTAACCTTGCACCCAGGCAATTAAATGAGCCTGCCCTGGTGGCCGAGGTTGCGACGATCCTGGCTGACAACGACCTCGACCCGTCGTGCCTGCAACTCGAACTCACCGAGCAGTCTTTGATGGGCGACGAGGCAGCTCCACTCAAAGCGCTGACGAAGCTCTACCACATGGGCGTGCGCATCGCCATCGACGACTTCGGCACCGGGTACTCCAACTTCTCCTACCTGCGCCGGCTGCCGATGCATGAGCTCAAGCTGGCCAGTTCGTTCGCCGTGAGCCTGCGATCTCCCGACGCCGACCTCGTGGACGAGCAGATCGTGGCCACCTTGGTGAGCCTGGCACATGCCTTGGACCTGACCGTGACCGCCGAGGGTGTGGAGGCCGATGTGCAGCTCGAGCGATTCCGGGCGTTGGGGTGTGACGCAGGTCAGGGGTCGCTGTTCGGCTTACCTGGCACTGCTGAGCAAATCGATACCCGGCTGCGGGCGGCCATGTCACCGTGCGATGCCCGCAAGAAGAGGCGATGACCGAGCTAGACACCGTCGACATCGCGGCAGCGCTGCTGCGCTTTGTCGCGGGACTCGCTGGTGGCGCACGGGTACAACCATCTGTGGGACCCGGTGGACTGGCCGGTACCACCCGCTGGTTCGGCTCGCTGGGCCTGCGGCCGCCGAAGCTGCACGCGGTGCTGTCCGGTGTCAGAGAGCTCGCCGTTGGGACCGCTCTGGCGATCAGGCTGCTCACCCCGCTGACGGCGGCCTTCGTTGTCGGCACCATGGTGGCCGCCGGCGTTACAGCGCACCGCCGCAACGGATTTGTTCGAGGAAGGCTATGAGTACGTCCTCATGGTCGGCGTTGTCTGCGCAGTGATCGGGTTACTCGGTCCGGGCACCGCCTCGGTGGACCGGCTACTGGGCATCGACGAAGCGCTGGCCGGCGCAGTGGGGATCGCCCTCACAGTCGGGCTCGGAGTGCTCGGCGCCACAGTGCTGCTGGTGGCCACCTGGCGGCCGGACCACTCACTAGGCTGAAGACTTCTGTACACAGCGTGCGCACATGCTTACCTAGCGTGGATACACGCGGGAGGAAGCAACCGATCGGGCCCGGAGGCGTCTCGCTCAGTGTTGCCATCGTGTCGGGGCACTGTAGCGACACCGATACGCTCCGTTGACGATTGTGCGCGCTACGTGTTCACTCTTATCGGTTGGCCCAGATGCATCGCTCAGGTACGACGAAGGGGAGGTCATGACTCGACGGGGATTGCTGACCGGTCTGCTGGTCTCCGGTCTGCTCGCTGCGGGTTCGCTGACCGCCATGCCCGCGAGTGCGCAACCATCACCTGTGCCGCTGTCACCGTCATTGGTCGTCCAGTTGCTCGCCACACCCACCGGCCGGATGCCGGTGATGGTGCATGGAGCGACGCTTGCGGACGCCACACGCGCGGTTGCCGCTACCGGGATGCAGCCGGTCACCACCTTCCGCAAGATCGGCGTGGTGGCCGCGTGGGCGACGGGGCCACAGGTGCAAGCGGCACGCACCCAGCCCGGTGTGACCTACATCGAGGGTGACCAGCCCATCGCGCGGCACGCCGATGCCCCTCAGGTGGCGACCCGCGGGCTGGAGGCCCGGCAGACCTTGGTCGGCGCGAACGGCTCCTCGCTGGACGGAAACAGCGTCAGCGTGGCCGTGATCGATTCCGGAATCGACCCCACGCACCCGGCATTCGCTGGGGGCAAGGTCGTGCGCAATCTGAAGAGCGTCTGCCTGGATGAAGCCAACACCGACACCAACTGCATCGTGTCGCTGCCCAGCACCGTCGACACCGACACGCTGTCCCTCGGGGGCCACGGCACGCATGTCGCGAGCATTGCGGCCGGTCGCAGTGTCACCCTCAGCGATGGGAACACGGTGTCCGGAGCCGCGCCTGAAGCCAAAATCGTCTCCTTGTCCACCGGCGCGGCCGTGGCGGTGATCAGTGCGGACACGGCGCTGAACTGGGTGCTGGAAAACCACGCCCTGCCGTGCGGAGCGGGAGTGTCTGCTGCGCAATGTCCGTCGATCAAAGTGGTAAACAATTCCTACGGCCCGCCCGGTGGGGGAAAGTTCGACGAGAATTCGGCCACCGTGAAGCTTCAGCGCCAGCTCGCGTCGGAGGGTGTGGTGACCGTCTGGGCCGCCGGCAATGACGGCGGCGATGGCTCGAAGAGCCTCACCAACCCGGCCGCTCAGGACCCCACCGGCGGGATCATCTCGGTGGCCGCCTACAACGACGAGGGCACCGGAACCCGCAGTGGTCCGGTAGCCGGGTTCTCCTCCCGAGGCGCCAAGGA
Organism: Actinomycetota bacterium; assembly: GCA_030862405.1. Lineage (GTDB taxonomy): Bacteria > Actinomycetota > Actinomycetes > Mycobacteriales > Pseudonocardiaceae. The sequence continues at coordinate 27,570 of JALZDU010000291.1, forward strand.
CGACCCCTCGACCTGGCCGGATATCTCGGCACCTGGCGAGAACATCGTCGGCGCTTGTCGCGCTTACCAGCCGATCTGCTCCAGCGGACTCAAGCCACAGAACGGCCCGGGACTTCTCGACGTGGGCAGCTACAACACGCTCAGCGGTACGTCGATGGCTGCGCCGCAGATCACCGGAATCGTGGCATTGCTCTTCCAAATCAACCCCACCGCGACGCCGGCTGAGATTGAGGCCGCGTTGAAGTCGACCGCCTTCCACTATTCCGACGGTGCGCCCTATCAGAATGTGGGTGGGTACGCCACATCCTTCGACAAGGGCACCGGGTTGGTCGACGTGGTGGCCGCAGCGCAAACACTGGGGGCATATACGCCCTGAGCCACGACACACCCCGGCTACTGGCGTGCCAGCGGCCGTAAGGGCACAATGTGTGACGGTGTGCCGGTTGATCACGAGGACGTAGGGGAAGACGCTTCTCGTCGATCAGCGGAGGTCACCAGATGAGCACCAGTGGGACTATCTACGTCCACTCGTCGCCGTCGGCGGTATGTCCGCACGTCGAGTGGGCAATAGCGGGCGCCCTGCAGACCAGGGCCGACCTGCAGTGGACTGCTCAGGCGGCCGCGCCTGGGCAGCTGCGCGCCGAATGCGAGTGGTCCGGGCAACCGGGTATCGCAGCGGCTGTGGTCAACGCGCTGCGGGCGTGGCCGATGCTGCGCTTCGAAGTGACCGAGCAACCTAGCCCGGGGTTGGACGGAGAGCGGTTCTGCTTCGTGCCCGGGCTCGGTTTGTGGCGTGCCCGCACCAGCGCCAATGGCGACATCGTGGTCGGTGAGGATCAGTTGCGAGCACTGGCCGCCGATGCTCGTAGCGGAGAGACCTTCGCCCACCTGCTTGACCAGCTCCTTGGTGCAGCGTGGGACGAGGCGCTGGAGCCGTTCCGCCGCGCTTCCGACGGTGCTCCGGTGACCTGGCTGCACCGCGTGGGCTGAGCAGGGGCGTAGCCTGCGCCGGTGCAGCGTGTCGTTCCACCCCGGTGGGCTCTGTGTGCGGCGACGGTGGCGGTTCTGCTCGCCGCAGCGGGCGCCGGGGTGCTGGTGCGCCAGCTGCAGGCCACCGCTAGTGCCGACGGCGCTGCGTCGATCGCCCACAACGCACCACCCCGTGCGCCCGCACCCGGGCCGGGGCCGACCACCGTCGCGCTGGTCGAGGACGTCGCCGTGCATCCCGACGCCGAGCGGGTACGCCGGGTGCTGCAGAGGTATTTCGACGCGATCAACGCAGGCGATTACAAGCTGTGGCGCAGCACCGTCACCCCGCAGCACGCCCGCGACACCGGGGAAGCCGCCTGGCGCGACCAGTACCGGTCCACCCTCGACGGCAGTATCGTGCTGCACCGGTTGGAACCCCGAGCTGGTGGCGGGCTGGTTGCGCTGCTGTCGTTCACCAGCTTGCAGGACCCTGCCGACGCGCCGCCCGAGCTGCCGGTGAGGTGCCTGCGGTGGTGGGTGTCCTACCCGCTGATCGGTGATGCAGCCGAACTACGACTGAGCCCGAGCTCGCCTAGCACAAGCCTGCGGGTGCCCTGCTGACGTTGGTGGGTCTTCAAGGGCGGCCAACCCCGGGGTTGGCC
>JALZDU010000297.1 GCA_030862405.1 Actinomycetota bacterium
CCGCTCAGTCCTGGTGGACACCACTTTGGCTGCAACGTAAGCGAGAGGATCACGAGCTGGCGCGGTGGGCCACCGAGTTGCGGTGGCAGTGGTCTGACACGGTGGACGGCGCCCACCTAACGCATCACACCCGGACCGCTGGCGGGATGTTTCACGTTGTAGCACCGCCTGTGCATTCGATAGATCCGGGCCCACCGGTGACCCTGCTGGTGCAAATGTTGCCTGGCCAGCTCGTGGACGACTTCCAAGAGCGAGCGCACCGCATCGCCGAAGGCATGGGCGTGCCCATGGCTGACATCACGCCCTACGGCCCCGGCTTGATCAAGGTAGTTTTGCTGGGCAACTGACAACCCGGTGGCGATCCATCGATCACTCGGCTTCATCCATCCGCACGGCTATGCGCGGTGCATGAAGCAGTCTCACCGCCGCATCGACAGCAGGGCCATGCGGTGCGTCCGCCACCCACCGAACGCCGTCGTGCGGCTGACTGCCGGCTCGACCCCGCAGGACGGCTGCCGGGGCAACGACCGCGAGTCGTGAAACAGCCAGATGCGAATAACCGGAGGACCGCATGCCGCTCTCGCCACGTGAACAGAGGATCTTGGCGGCGATCGAAAAAGAGCTGGGCGACAAGGATCCAGCTCTGGTCGCGGCGCTCACCAACACACGGTTGCCGTCCTCTGTCCCACAGCAGTTCCCGCTGCCGGCACCTCAGGTGTACCTGCTGATCCTTGCGCTCCTCGCGCTCGTCATCGTGCACTCGCTGGTGCCCGGACTCAGTTCGGCCGGCTCGGTGATCCTCACCGGTGCGCTGATCACACCGTGGATGGTAAACGCCTCGCGGGCGGCGCGAAGACGGTGCTGCGACGTCCCCGCCCCGCCAACCGACCGCTGGATCAGCACGCCTTGACCTGACTCAATGGATACGAGAAGGGATTTCGTATGTTGCCTGTGGTGGTTGTACTGCTGCTGTTGTGGCTCGCACTGTCAATCTTGGGTGCGGTCATCGAAGGGCTCTTCTGGCTGACGATCGTCGGCGTCGTGCTGGTCCTCGGGACGGCTGCCTACGGGGCGATTAAGCGCAAGACTGCGCACTAACGCATTGACTGACCGCCATACGGCGGTTAGCGACGAGAACTCAGCTCGCCGGGCGCTCCGCAGCGCCGCAAGTCCAAACCAAGCAGAAGAGACCGGGCCGCCGCTGAGCAGTCGCTCAAGGGGGCCAGCCGGTAAGCACCTGCCACACCGGCTCAGCGGCGCAGTGTCCTCATCCGATCGAGCACGCCGGAATCCTCTATAAGGAGACCAACCATGAGCAACGCTCCCAATGCCGGCCGCCCGATACCCGTATCGCAACGCGCCGTCGATGACAGCGGCTCGGCCGCCACCGGCCACAAAGACCACTACGGCGGCGTCAAGGTCGGATCGGCGTTCTTTGGCTGGCTTACCGCGACCGGCACCGCGGTACTGCTAACCGCGCTGGTCAGTGCCATTGCAGGAGCGGTCGGGCTGGCCGTGACGACCGGGGCCGATCAGGTCGCTGACGAGGTCGCCCAGAATCCCCAGACGGCCGGACTTGTCGGCGGCGTCGTCCTGATGGTGATCCTGTTCGTGGCCTACTACTGCGGTGGCTACGTCGCGGGCCGAATGGCGCGGTTCAACGGGATCAAGCAGGGCATCGCCGTGTGGGTGTGGGGGCTGGTGATGGCCCTTGTGGTCGCCCTGCTCGGCGCGATCGCCGGCAGCCAGTTCGACCCGCTGACCAACATCAATGGACTTTCTCAGCTGCCAATCACCGCAGAAATGTTGACCACAGGCGGCATCATCGCCGCGCTCGCCGCCGCCGCGGTGAGCCTGCTCGGCGCGATCCTCGGTGGCCTGGGCGGAATGCGATTTCACCGCAACGTCGACCGCGCAAGCCTTGACAGCTAGGTATTCAACCCGGTCGGCAAGCAACGAAACCACGCACCGTGCTCGATACGCGCTCTAGCCTGACGGCACCGGTCCAATGGTCATTGCCGCTTCAGATCCGGCCCGCTGACCGTGACGATCCCAGCCCCGGCGCTGTTTCTACCCAATCCGACCCAAACGACCCGAAGGAGAGTCAGATGAGCTTCACCGACAAGGCCAAAAACAAGGTTCAAGAAGTCGTCGGCAAGGCCAAAAAGAAGATCGGCGAGGCGACCGACAATAAAGACCTGCAGGCCGAAGGCCAGGCCGACCAGACACAAGCCGGTCTCAAGCAGGCCGGCGACAACATCAAAGACGGCACGGCCAACGCCAAGGACGCCGCCAAGGACACGTTCACGAAGGACTGACTCGGCGTCTGCCGTGCTAGCGGCTGTCGTGGCGTACCCCTTCGCGCGACAGCCGCTACCCGAGCGTGCCGCTTTAGACAGCGAGCCCAGCGGGGACCCGCGCGGAT
>JALZDU010000039.1 GCA_030862405.1 Actinomycetota bacterium
GCGCAGCCCGGGACCGGAACGCGGTGTAGGCGCCGTAGACCTCATCCACGGTCGCCCACGACGCCGGGACGGGCGCATCGAGTGCCTGGGTGACCATCTCGGCGGCCAGCGCCGGCTTGGTCGCGAACTCGGTGTCTTCAGGGATGCCGGCAGCGGCGCAGCGCTCGGGGTCGGCGCACCAGGTCTTCGCCGGCAGGTAGAGGCGGCGGTCGATCAACGCCCGCCCGTGTGGGGAGGCGTCGGACATGAACACCCCGACCTGGGCGTTCTCCACTCGCCCGGCGGTCCCGGTGTACTGGCGTTGCACCCCGGCCGAGCCGGTTCCCTTCTTCAGGAAGCCGGTCTCGTCCGCGATGAGGACCCCGTCGGGGTGTCCGAGCCGCTCGATGACCACCGAGCGGACCTCGTCGCGCACGTCCTTGGCGTTCCAGCTCGCTGTGCGCAGCAGCCGCTGCATCGCGTCCGGGCGGGCATGACCGGCATTCTCGGCCAGCCACCAGCAGTTCTTCCGTTCCGTGGCCGAGAGCAACCCGGCGACATAGTCCCGGGCGGTGCGTCGCGGCTCGGCCCGACTGAACGCGGCACCGACCCGACCCATCACCTGATGATCTGATCCCATAGAGAACCGGGTCGACACCCTCTACGCTGTGGCCTGCGGCCACTACATGATCACCTGGACTCCACACAAGCCCGGCATGATCATGTGGTGATCGCTCCGCGTCATGCCGACACGCCGAAGATCACGAAGTGCGGCTGTCGTACTAAATGTCCTTGCGTTAAATGATCACCGTGCAAGATGATCGGGTTGTGATACAAGAGGGGACTGAGTGGCTCTCTCCGGACACGTGGCCGGGGGGCGCTCCCGCAGGTGCGGTGGCTGACGGCGACCGGGTGGGGCACCGGTGCGCTGATCGGGGCCACCTTCGGGTCCCTACACCATCGGCGAGCAGGCCCTCGCGCTGGACCTGCTGGCGGTGTTCGAGCCCGGGATGCTGGTGCTGGCCGGCCCGTAACTACTTGTCCCACAAGTTTGGCCAGCGACGTACTGGCCACCGGGGCACAGTGCTGTGGCGGGGCCTCGGTCTCGTTCGCCCTGACCTCGATCATGGTGCTGGCGGATCTACCAGGCGATCCACTGAGCGGTGCCTGCGTCGACGCGGTTGGTGTCCCACCCGAGCGCATCGCTCAAGGCCATCGGCAGTATGCTCCTGCCCGCCTCGCGCCCCAGGCGTTAGTTCCAGCTTCTCTCCCCTGTAACACCTTGACCTGCTACACGACAATACTCTCGAAGGTAACCGACGTGCCCCGACCGACGCCGTTGCAGTTCAGTGGGCTGAGGTGCACAGTTGGAGGACTTATCAGGGCGAGCGACGGAGGCGAGATGGCACCGCGAGGACGTCTCACATCCCCGGACAAGGAACGGCTGATGAACGCGGTGAACGCTGTGCCGATCATGCAAGATCCACACCAGCGCCAGCTGGTCGTCGAGGAACTCATGGAAGAACTCGGTTCCGAGTTCGATCCGGCCAGGTTCCAGGGGTCCAGTTTCGATAACTGGTCCATCGTAAGAACGTGTATCAGTCACAACGCGGTGCCGCATCTCGTCACCATGCTCAGACTCCTAGGCGGTGCGTCTTACCAATGGCATCAGCTGAACGCTGTAGTCCGAGAGATGTTTTCAGCACCCGCGCTGGAAACCGCCACTCGGGACGAGATTAGCAATCAAATCATGTCACTGCTACAGACGGTTACAACCGACGCGTTGGTGCCAGTGCTCAGTCATCCTGTGCTTCAGGGGCGGATTCCCTTCGAGAACGCCGAGGTCAGCAACGGGGCTGAAGCATACGAGCGCCTGGATGCGCTTTCTACCGATGGTGGACGGCGGACGCTCATCCTGTTCCTTGAGCTGACGGCGCACCAGCTTGCGGAGTACGACATGGTCGAGCTTCACCGGCTAATCGACGACTTTACGGCTGAAGCCGACGATCGGACCGCCGGCCGCGAACTGTGCCAATCACTTGGGCGACAACCCCGCACCGGTGCAGCCGTTTCGGAAGAATCCGACTCGGAGCAGCTAAACAATCCTACACTAACCGGTGATTCAACGCTTGGAGACGAGTCCGTGCACACCAGCCAAGGACCCACAGTCGAGTCGGAGGTCACGTCGCCGACACCACCAGCGCTGTGGGGGGGGGTCCCGCCGCGCAACAACAACTTTACCGGTCGCGAGGATCTGCTCGACCAGGTCCATCGAGCGCTTAACCGCCACCAGCAGTCAGCTCTGATTCCCCAGCCGCTACATGGACTTGGCGGAGTCGGCAAGAGCCAGATGGCCGTGGAGTTCGCGTATCGGTACCAGTTCTGCTACCAGCTGGTGTGGTGGATCCAGGCCGACGACGAACAGTCAATCCGCCGCTCGCTGGTGTCACTGGCGCGGCGGCTTGGCCTGCCCGAGAGCGAGGATGTTCAGGACACCGTGGATACGGCGCTCGACGCGCTCCGACGGGGAAGATCGCACTCCACGTGGCTGCTTATCTATGACAACGCCCCGGAGCCCAGCGTCGTGCACCCGTACCTGCCGTCCGGCCAGGGACATGTTCTCATCACATCGCGGAGCAGGAGTTGGGCCACTGAGGCCAATGCGATTGAGGTCGACGTCTTCTCGCCGGATGAGAGTACAATGCTGCTGCGAGCCCGTTGGCAGGAGTTGACCGACCAAGACGCGCTTGCATTGGCGGAGCGGCTCGGTCACCTCCCGCTGGCACTGGAGCAAGCGGTGGCAGCCCACACCCAGACCGGAATGCAGCTCGCGGAATACCTAGGGGCACTGCATACCAACCCAGCGACGATCCTCAACGAGGGTACGCCCGCAAGCTACCCACGGTCTGTGGCGGAAACCTTTGGACTCGCTTTCACCAGTCTCAGAAAGCATTCACCTACCGCTGCTTACCTGCTGGAGCTGTGCGCGTTTCTCAGCTCGCAGCCTATAGCAATTTCGCTCTTGGCCCGTGGCCGCGGCGCGCAATTGCGCACAGAACTGCAATCCTTGCTGCGCGATGACGTTCCGCTGCGTCGTGCGATCCGCGATCTAGGTCGGTACGCATTGGTGCAGTTGGATCCGGCTCGCGACTTCATCAGGATCCACAACCTGGTAAGAGCCGTACTCCGCGATAGCATCCCGCCGGAGCAACGAGACGCGATCGAGCGTCAGGCGCATACTCTCCTGGCCCTCGCAAACCCCGGGCAGCCGGACAGCCCGGCCACCTGGGCCCAGCATGCCCAGATCGCCCCGCACGTCGTGCCCAGCGGGCTCGTCTACTCGTCAGACCCCGAGGCGCGCCATGTTGTCCTCGACCAGATTCGTTACAATTACGCGATCGGCGATTACGTAACCAGCTGTCGTCTCGGTCAAAGTGCGGTCGATATCTGGCGGGCCAGTATGGGCCCGGATGATGAGCTGACGCTGGTAGCGAGTCGGCATCTGGCCAACTCGCTTCGGGCTCTCGGAGAGATCCAGGCCGCCCGAGATCTCAACCTAGACACGCTCGACCGGATGGTCCGAACGCTCGGCAAAGACCACGAGCACAGTCTCGCCACCGCCAACAGCGTTGCCGCTGACCTGCGCCTGCTCGGCCATTTCAAGGAGGCTTTGCGGCTCGACGAGGAGAATCTCGCCCGACACCAGCGGGTACTCGGTGATGACGACCCGAGCACACTCCGCGTCAAGAATAACCTCGCAGTAGATTACCGCCTGCTCGGCGACTTCCAGCGCGCCCTAGAACTGGATAAGGTCAGCATCGCCACTAGGGCCAATGTTTACGGCGAGGAGCACCCCCAGACCCTCTTCGCCTATACGCGTTTGATCCGTGACTTGTACGGCCTCGGCGAGTACCACAAGGGCCTGGCTTTGATAAAGGAAAAGCTTCCGATGTTCGAGCAGAAGCTGCCAAAGGATCACGGTAATCTGCTCCGGACCAGGCGCGTTCTTTCGATGCTCCTGCGAAAGGCCGGTCATAACGGCCCTGCACTGCACGAGGCCGAGCAGGTGTACGATGCGCAACGAAGAAAGTCCGGGCAGCTGCACGAGCACACTCTCTCCGCCCTCATGACCCTCAGCAACGCACATCGAACCTTTGGTGCCTACGAGATGGCGCTGCGACACGGCGAAAACGCGCTGGCATCCTATCGCGAGGTCTTCAGAGACCAACATCCTTTCACACTGGCATGCAAGGCGAATGTCGCGATTGTGCTCCTGCTGCTCGGCCACTCGGATCAGGCACTGGCCCTCAACGAGGAGGCCCTGGACGGGTTCCGGAGTGTCCTCGGGGAGGATCATCCTCACACACTGTGCTGCGCCAATAACAAGGCCAACGCGCTGGCTGTGGACGGACGTATCGATGAGGCACTCAGTCTCGGTCAGCAGACACTGGAGCGATCCCGCCAACTTCGGGGCGAAAATCATCCGGACACGTTGGCTTGTGCGGCAAACGTTGCACTCGACCTCGACGCGGCTGGCGACACAATCCAAGCTAGCACACTACGCAAGGAGACGCTGGAGCGTCTCCGTCGTCAGCTTGGTAGCGATCATCCGGAGACGATTCACATCAGCCTTGATCGCCGCGCAGATTGTGACATAGAAGTTTCCTCAGCGTAGGCGGGGGGTATCGTCGCCATCCAGCGGGCTAGCTCGCATGGATCGCAGCTGCTGGATAAGGCGGTGAGCCGCTCCCATAAGGCATGGATCAACTCGGGACGTGTGGCCATTGACGAGCGATCGTGATCGGTGCAGGTTCGGCGATGGGCCATTATCAGGCCTGTCCATGTCATGGAGTCAGCTGCACCAGCTGCGATCCGTTTTGACTGTGCCTGCGCCGCCTCAGCGTACTCACCTGCGACAAGGTGGACATCGATCTCTGATGCGCCGGGGAAACATGCACCAAAGGACTTGAGATTCCGTGCGAGGCGCCGCATTCTCTCCGGTTCAGTGACCCAGGATCTAGCCAGCTGGGCACGAGAACTCTCATTGCCATCATCGACGTTATCAGCCAGTCGATCTTGAATCTGTACATCCGTCGGCGCTGGGTGACCGGAGAGCCACGCCTCTGCCAGCTTCTCCACAGCAGCGGATTCAGGTATGACACAGCGAAGCCGCCAGCTGGCCCAGTGCTCGACAACGAGATCCTCCGCCAGCCGCCTGATATCCTGCGGAAGGTCTTCGCCACGCAACCTCTCGATGGTTGTACCCAGGGCTGCAACCAGTTTGGCCCCGAGAGCAGTGAGACCTTGGGCAGTCGCTGCCTCCTGGTAGCCGAGCCACAGCTGCTCTTCATAACGGGCAAGCTCCAGCTCCGCTTGGGCGTCGCCGAGCCCCGCCAACTCACGCTCCTGACGCAAGAACTCGGCAACGCCGACGAAGGCGTAGATTCCGTGCAGCAACCCTGCCAGCGGCCGCGGATCCTGACGCCACGGCGAATAGAAGGCGCCGATGGCGTCGGGCCGGTAGAGAGGCACCAGGTCGTGAAGGGCGTTCAGTTTGAAGTGCTGTACCTCATGGACGAGGGTTGTGGCCAACCCGACCCCGCTCACCGGTTCCGTCAGGGCGACCGCCCCTGGTGCATAGCGTGAGGTAGCGCTTACACGGCTAAGTCTCGTCCGGCTAACGAGCGGTACGAGGCAGGTCACACTCGCCTCTACAGCGGCAAGCCGCTCGGGGTGACGAGTGGCGAGAACCCTCAATGCCTCTATGAGCCGGCATCGCCAGCGCTCCACTGCGTCTGGGCCAAGCCGGTCACTTACTGGTAAGCCGAAGCAACGCCAGTACGGCTCGAGATCATCGAGTTCAACGACCAGCTCCACCCCATCAATTCGGGTCTGAAGCCACCGTACCGGTTCCCAACCGGGCGCATCGCCGTGCCACCGCTCTGGAACAGTGACCCGGAGCCTACCTACACGCACTGTCGCCAACCGAGATGACAGGTCGAACCGCGCCAAGGTCCAGGGAGCGCGACTCTCCACCGCCAGCCGGCCTAGCGTCGGCAGTGTTACGAATCCGGCCCGTACAGGTAGGCTAGTGCGAAGCTCTAAACCGGACCGGATAGCAGCCACCGCGGCGATGGCTCCGAAATATGCAAGGTCGACCCAGAGCGGTGGCATCTCCGAGCGGCTGGCGTGTTCACGGCGGCCACTCGTCAACCTGCGGAGACACCACGCTGCCCAGGCGCCTACCTGGGGGCTGGCCAAGAGTTCGGCAACGACTTGTGGCTGGTACCGTTGTACCGCGATGAGCGACTGATAACTCTCCTCAACCTGCACGAGTTCGCCAGCTTCAACGACTCGGCGCTCAATGGCGTCGACTATCGCCCGTAGTTGCAACATGCGCTTGCTGAGTTGGCCTGACCTCAATAGAGCGAGGTCAGCCGAGCTGCCACCGCCTTCACATAATGCGGCGAGCATGTGTTGAGGCAGCCGGTGTCGCTCGATCAATGATCACCGTCCTGCAGATCGGCCCGTACTCGCATGGCAATGTGGTGGATCAGCTGCTTGAGATCTTGGCAGTACACCGACGGTTGCCGGAAGCCGTGACCGCGACGGTAGCGGTGGGCGTAGTTCCCACCGCCGCATATCCGGACGACGCCACAGCGTCTGCAGCTTTCGCCGAGCGCGTCGAGCCCAAGCTGGCGCAAGTGGACATCCGGATGATGCAACACCGTGTCGACTGAGTGGTCGAAGACATTCAGTCCGACGTCCGATGCGCCTTCGTCCGCCGACTTGAGTGAGTCAACCTGCTGGAACGAACCGTCGGTGTCGATTACCACGAAGGCAACAGGGCTTAGCCCGACCTGCTCGGTCCGGCTACGACCGCCCAGCAGTAGGTTGATGAGCTCTTGGAAGAGTCGCACGACTGTCTCCTGATGTGGGACGCCGTACCATCGGTCGAAAGCGGCAATCAACCATTCGGCATAGGGTGTGCCCCCAGTCCTCAGACTACACCCGGAAGGGGGCGTGGACCAATTTCCATGTGGCAGCAGGAAGTCCAATGCTGGGGGCGAGAATTCAAGCAGAGCTTCGTAGACCTCCACAGGAGGGTTACGTGTGTCCACCGTACAGAGCAGACCAGCATACAAGTCGCGATTCTCGGGTTGGCCAAGTAATCGAAGCCCACGTGCAGTAGCCGGGTAGCTCCCGCGCCCATCCGGTCGATGTCGGTGTCGGTTGTGATGTGCTGGCCCCCCGTCAATGCTTATGCCGACTCGGATACGGTGTGAATGCAGCGTCCGAAACAGCTCATCATCGAGTAGCACACCGTTCGTCTGAATCCGCAGATCGACGAGGACGCTCTTAGGTAACTCCCTGCGCACGGCGCAGGCCACATACTCAAGCGCATGCCGACCGGCGAGCAGCGGCTCGCCACCGTGGAGAACTACCGTCACCCGCTGAAGGCCGTGCCGACTTACGTGTTCGCCAATACGGCTCGTAGCAGCGTCGATTGTCTTCATCGTAATCAGTCTGGGCCGGGATCGCCAGGTCTGGTCGGCCATCCTGTAGATGTAGCAGTAGTCACAGGCTAGGTTGCAGCGACTGGCGATCTTGAGAATGAACTCGCGAATCGGCACAGAACGCCTAGGGAAGGCAGTGTGCGAGTAAACGTCAGACACCTCCATCAGACGCTCACCTGAAGCCTTCACCTGAGATGCTCGAATCAAATCCAGAGACGACAACGACGGTCTCGTCCTGGCTCTCTTCGATAATTCTGCGCAGGGAGTGAGCCAGCGGGGCGTCCCCCAGCGCGCGAAGGTCGGCGAGCCTCATATCGCTAAGATCGACTAGTTCAGTCTCAAGATCGCCGCAGGGATCATCCACCGACATCTCCTCATCGAGGCGCATCGATCCATCGGTGACCCGACGTCTCAGCGCTCAGTGATGTATGGCCAAACTCCCGTCGACCTTACGTCGGAGCCCAGGGCCCCGGCAATGTCAGGTGAGTCCAAGCAGGGTGAGTGGGTGGTCGAAGCTGTAGCCCGCCCAGCGCGGCCCGACGGCGATGTTAGTGTGGCCGGCTCGGCGGAGCACGGTGATGGCGAGGTTGCGGATTCTCTGAACTTGATCTTCAACCTGCCCTGGGTGGTTACTGGCCGTTCAAGATGTGGGCGTGAGGGCGGGGATGCCGAGGTCGACGGCCGCCGGTCGGGGTGAGCGTCGTTCGACCTGGGCGAGTTTGTGGTTGGCGCCGTCGAGGCTGATCTGGAGTCCTTCGACTTCGCCGAGCCAGCCCTCACGCTGTGCTTCGGCGATGCGGGCGGTGAGGTTGTCGCGGATCTCGACGAGCCGCTCGCGTTGGGCGGGATCGGGCCAGAGCATCGAGCAGCGGACGCAGGCGTGCTCGTGGATGCAGGGAGTGCCGAACGCCCGGCCGCAGGTGCCGGTGGAGACCTTGCGGCGTTCGAAGTGGCCGAGGAACTCGGTCCATTCGTCGTCGGTCGGGACGCGGTATTCCTCGCTGGGGCGCAGTGCTCGGCGGCGGACCAGGAACGCCAGGTGGGCTTGGATGGCCTCGTCGGGGTAGACGGGCCTGCAGCGAGGGGCAGTGTGTCGCGGCGGTGGTCGTGTGCTTGGCCAGCAGGCGTTCGACCGCGTCCCGGCTGAGTGGGCCGGCGCGGCGGGTGGGGAATAGCGGGTCTTTGCTATGTCCGCCGCGTTCGGCCAGCCAGGACTGCAGGACCGCCACTGTCTGGTTGGTCAGCGGGGTGGCGCGGTCCTTGCGGCCCTTGCCGCGGCAGTACACGTGGGCGCCGGTATCGAGGTGCTGCTCCCACCTCGACGTTCTGGTATCTGCACGCCGCCCCGGAACTGCTCGCTCTCGCGGCCTGGCGCGACTTGCGAAC
>JALZDU010000307.1 GCA_030862405.1 Actinomycetota bacterium
GGCTTCACCCGGATGCGCCTGCTAGTCGACGTGTTCGAGGGCTGGCTGGGAGTGCTGGTGCTGGCCACGATGGCCGGCGGCGTCACCCTGCGGGCGGCGTGGCTGCCCCGGTTCGGGCTGTTCAGCGGCGTGGCGCTGCTGCTCGGCCTGGCCGCCATCAACCCCGACGCCTGGATCGCCCGGCAGAACCTCGACCGCTACGAAGCCAGCGGCACGGTGGACTGGCACTACCTCGGCGACCTCTCCGACGACGCCTTCCCCGTACTCGCCACGCTGCCCCAGCACCTCGCCGAGTGCGCGCTGGCGATCGACGGCCGGGAGGGCGACGACTGGCTGGAGTGGAACCTCGGCCGCTCACAGGCACGTGCGTTCATCGAGACGCACGCGGACGACTGGCAGTACCGGGAGCAGTGCCCCGGCCAGACCTTCCGCTGAGCCAGTTTTGCCGTCACCCCCGCTCCATCGGCACCACGACGCCGCGCCCGGCGGCCACCTCGGCAGCCCGGTCGTAGCCGGCGTCGACGTGCCGGATCACACCCATTGCCGGTCGTTGGTGAGCACCCGCTCGATCTTCCGGGCGGTGAGCCCGGTGCCGTCGGCGACGACGACCTGGCCCGCTCGGGGTCGACAGCGGCTAGTGCGACCCTGACTGCGCCACCGTCTCAACGTTCTGTTCCCGGACTTCAAAGATCGGCTGGACCTTGTTTTTTCTCGTCGGGGTCATGCTGCCCGAACTCGGTGTGGACTCGCTGGTCGTGGTGGTAGGTGCGTTCCTTGGCGTAGGCGTCGTAGGCTCGATGATCGGCCTCGGTCGCGGGGGCGTCGATCAGCCCGCGGGGGTGTAGCCGTTCCTTGAGCACCACGTTGAGCTGCGCACCGATCAAGGTGACAAGGCTCTGCAGGTAGAACCACGACAGCATGGTGATGACGGTGGCGAAATTGCCGTAGATCCTCTGGGAGTTGTGCAGATATCGGAAGATGATCAACGAGGACAGCTGCTGGAGCAGCCAGAAGACGATGCCCGATAGCAGTGCACCCGGCAGCACGTCGCGGGTGGCCACGTTGCGGTTGGTCAGTAGGCGAAAGGCCACGACGAACAGCCCCACGTCCAACGCGATTGCGATGAGGTAACCGGCGAGTCGACTGATCACGCCGAGGTTGGTCCCGGTGGCGTAGCTACTGATCATCGTGCTGAGGACTAGGCCGAGCCCAATAGCGCCCAGCGCGAACAGGCTGCGCCTGATCTGCTCACCGAAGCTAGGCCGCTGGGCATAAGGGATTGCCCACACCGAGTTGAACGCCGACTGGATCGCGAGAACGACGAATGAACCGCTCCATAGCGCGCTGAGGATGCCGACCACAAGCGTCCACCACTGGCCGCTCAAATGCCCGATTGAGTCCGTGTTCAGCAGGGGGAAAAAGCCAGCCACGCTGCGCAGCACGTCACCTTGCAGATCGGGCGGCAGGAAGTAGCCGAGCAGAGTGACAAAGATGAGTAGCAGCGGAAAGATCGAGAAGAACGCCCAAAAGGCAATCACAGCGGCAAGATTGATCGACTGGTCCTCGGCGAACTTACGGGCCACGGCGATCGGCACGCCCAGCGCCGGATGCCGTTGCTGATAGGAGTCCAACCGGTCAAGCCTGGCCCGCATCCCGCCGGCAACACTTTCATCGGGTCGACCCATGGATCAGCTCCTGAAGACCGAGTTCACCCAGACAAGCATGACACCGACGAGGACTGTTGCATTAAGCGATCTGCCCACTTGAGCTCTTCCAGTCTGCCGTCCAGAAGCTATGCGGCAAGCCTAGAGATGTCCGGTTTGTTACAGTCTCGGAGGTGCCTGAGGGCCTCGCCTCTTCGCTTCCCTGCATGGCGAGGGCCCCTTCACCTTAATGCAACAGTGGCCCCTGGCCGCCCTTTCCGGGGCGGGGAATCCATCGTCGGGCCGCGGGCGGCCGAGCGGCTCGGCGTGCTGTTCCTCGACCGCGGGATTCTGACAAGCCTTGTAGAACAAATGGGGGTTCCGGAGAAGGCCGTCGGCCCACGACGCCGAGGCCACGCAGCGGCAACGCCCGCGACGATCACGCATGGAGGCGCATCGAGCCGCCATCTTCCGTCAGTTCATCATGCTGGCGCTCCAGCGGACCACTGCCAGCCAGTACGCTAGGTAGCACCACTTGTACTCAGCGTGAGCACTCGGCTTCAATATCTCACCATCGCGGGCTGGTCCGCATCTTCCATGGTGGTTACCGGCCGACGGCGAACGTGCCCCACGCGCGGATTACTCCAGCACCAAGGTCGGCACCAGGCACGGACAGTGGGTAGGCTACGTCGTCACCGCCACGGTCACGACTACGATCCGGCGGTGACCACGTCCAGACCTAAGACCAGGGCGGGCATCGGTGTGGTTCTCTGCGCTGCGCTCACCGTTCACTGCCGCTGATGGCTCTGCCTTTGGGCCAGCGGCCGGATGCTCACCGGCGACGCCGGGGTAGGCCGGCGAAGATGAGCCACGTCGATCGAGAGGTCTTCGCCCAGCGATGGGCGGAGGCGATCGCCGGCACGAGTTACGTGTCGATGGGACGCAGGGGGCTCACGGCGCATCTGCTCCAGCTCACTCACCAGTTGGCGGACGCGGCGCTGGCCGCCGAGTTCGACCCGTCGGTCGGGCAGCGGATCGGTGCCGACATGGTCGCCGCACATTTCACTGGCACCGAGACGCTCGGTAAGACCGTGACCGTCATCACCGAGCAGTTGCCGGATGTGCTGGATGAGGCCTGCCCAGGGACCGATGTCACCAGTCGAGTTGCGCAGCTGACCGGCAATATGGCCGCAGGCTACGCCAATGCGCTGCGCGAACGCAGCCTTGATGAGCAGGACGCGATTTACCGCGCTGGACTGTACGCGCGCAAGCAGGCTGAACAGGCCCTGGCAGCCAGTGAGGCGCGCTTTCGGGGAGTCTTTCATTCATCTCCGGTAGGTATCGCCATCAGCGAGCCGGGCGGACGGATCGTCCAGACTAATCCGTCGTTGGAACGCACCCTCGGCTATTCCCCCGGCGAGCTGCTTGGACGCGAGATCACCGAGCTGTTCTCGCCAGGCGACCGGTCCATTGTGGAGGGCTACTACCGTGGCCTTCTGACCGGTCGAGATCCGCGGTTCAGAGTCCGCTTGCCAGTGAAACTTGCCGACGGCGAGACCGCCTCCGTCTACCTGGATGCTTCTGTGCTGCTCGACGTAGACCAAGCGCCGCAATGCATCATTACGGTGATCGACGACATCTTCGATTTACGCCTGCTCGAACAGCGGCTGAGCCACCAGACTCTGCATGACCTGCAGACCGGCCTGCCGAATCGGCAATATTTTGTCACCCATCTGGAAAAGGTGCTGGGGCAGCTTGAACCGTCGGCCGTGATCACGCTGATGCACCTTGATCTGGACGGCTTCTCGACGATCAATGATGGACTGGGGCACCACGTCGGTGAACGGCTGCTCGATGTGGTCGCCAGGCGGCTCGAAGGGGTGGTCGCCGGCCAGCGGGCGATGGTTGCCCGGCTCGGAGCCGACGAGTACGCCATCCTCATCGAGTCCGGAGATTCGATCTTAGATGTCGGCGGCTTCATCGAGATCATCAATACTGAACTCGCCGAGCCGCACTACATCGACGACATCGGCGTGGCAGTCACCGCGACCATCGGGGTCGTGCAGCGCCGGGTCGCTGGAACCAATCCCGAGGAGTTGATGCGCGCGGCCAGCGCGACGCTGCGCCGCATCCGCGGCAGGGGCAAGCGGCAATGGGCCCTGTTCGACCCAGACATCGATTCCGCCGACCGCGCCAAGCTCCGGCTGGCCGCGGCGATACCCGGCGCCTTGGAGACCGGCGAGCTAGCAGTGACATACCAGCCGGTGGTCACCCTGGATGCGCAACAGCTGGTAGCCATCGAGGCAGCCCTGAGCTGGCAACATCCCCAGTTCGGGATGCTGTCCAACGAACAGTGCATAGAGGCCGCTGAGCGAACCGGTGCCGTGCATGAAGTCGGTGAGTGGATGCTGCGCACTGCCCTAGAGCAGGTCGTCTCCTGGCGGCAGCGGGTGCGTGGCGGCGTGCCTCCGGTCGTCATCAACCTTCCGCCGTCCCAAGCGCAGGATCCAGACCTGGTAGCTAGAGTCAGAACGGCGCTGAACCAGACTGGCCTTGCACCAGCTGAGCTGGAGCTGCGGGCGCCCGTGGCGGCCATCCGGACGGCCACTGGGGAGCTTGCCGGCGAAGGTGGCGGGCAGGCCGAGGACAACTTGCGCGTACTCACCGACTTGGGCGTGCGCACCGGACTTTACGACTTCGGTGGTGGCATCCGCGGGATGAGCTGCCTGGCAGATCTGTCGATATGCGTGGTCCAGATGGCCCGACCGGTGCTCCAGCAGGTAGCCGGAGATCAGTCTCAACTCCTGTCCCGGGCAGCGCAGGCGATGGTGCACATTATCCGCGCCGCGGGGATCGACGTGGTCGCCTGTCCGGTAGACACCGCCGAGCAGGCCACCGCCTGGGCGCACATCGGTGCCAACTGGGCAGTCGGCGCGCTGTTCGGCCAACCAGGCCCGCCCCTGTGCATCGAGCCGCTACTCGGCGCACAGGCCGACTCGTGACGTCTTTGGCGATCTTCCCGTCGTCGAGTACGTACGTGGCCCAGCCACCGCGCTCCGGACAAACCGCACGCCTCCAGCAGCCAGCCAGGCTGCCCGGTGGTCACCGGTCCCGCTGAAAGCTGGCAGCAGATCCGGACCAGCCAAAACCCGAATGTCTCAGCGAGATCGATCTCTCTTGCGCCCGGCTGCTTTCGTTGGTTCCATGAAGGGTCGGGAAATAATGGAGGTCAAGCCGATGAAGAGCTGGGCGTTCGACATGGGGTCAGCCCGCCGATGGTGACGGCAGACGACGCCCGCTGGCTTGCCAGTTACCTGCGCGGGATGGTGTCATCTCGCCCGGCCGCTTGGGCGGGCAGCGAGATGACCTTGGCCCAGTTGATCGCGCTGCACTTCATCAGCGCGAAGGCTCCGATTACGCTGATCGCCCTGTCGGAAGCCTTGGGTACCCGTCCACCGGCCACCTGCGCGATGGTTGATCGGCTCGCTCGGGCCGAGCTGGTCTGCCGCACACCCGATCCGGAGGATCTCCGACGCGTCCTGCTGGCCCTTACCAGTAAAGCAGCACCGATGATCGGAAAGATCGATCTGAACACCGCTCGGCACCTGCAGGTAGTTCTGAACAGCATGGGCTCTGCGGCCCAGCGTTGCCTTACCGAGGTTCTCAAGGACACCGCGCGACGCCTGGCCCGGTAGCCGGCCAACGAGCAAGCGAGGTGAATGCGGCACTATCGCGGGGTGAGCGCACTGGAGCATTCGGCCACGGTCCCTGACAGCCTATTCGACGATCCCGATACAGAGGCCCGGTGGCGCGCTCGGTTCACTGCGGCCCGGGTCACTTTGCCGCAGTGGGCTCGGGACGCCCCAGACCGCTGCCTGTACGCTTCCAACGCTTCGGGTACCTGGGAAATCTACGCTTGGGACCGCGTCACCGGCGCGCACCGGCAGGTCACTGACCGGCCGCACGGCACCCACACCGCTACGATCGCCCCCGACGGTGAGCAGGTGTGGTGGTTCGCCGATACCGACGGCGACGAGTTCGGCAGCTGGGTGATCGAGCCCTTCGCCGGACGGCCGGCCAGCGAACCGCCGCAACCGGCCGTCGCCGGCATCGAATCCAGCTATCCCGCTGGGCTGGACATCGGCCGGCGCAGCGTGGCGGTCGGCGCCTCCACCGACGAGGGCACCACGGTGTTCATTTCCCGGGACGGCGCTCCCGCCGAGATGGTCTACCGTAGCGAGCACGACGCCGGGGTGGGGTCGCTGTCCAGGGACGAGCGGTTGCTCGCGATCTCGCATTCCGAGCATGGTGACTCCCGCCATCCTGCGGTCCGGGTGCTCAGCACCGCTGGAGACACCGCCGCTAAGACTGTCGCCGAGAAATGGGATGGTCCTGGCAAGGGCTTGGACGTGTTGAGCTTCTCTCCCGTCGAGGGGGACGCAAGGCTGCTCCTCACCCACGAGCGGCGTGCCCGCCAAGAACTGCTGCTCTGGGACGTTGCGGCGGACACCGAGACTGAGATCACGCTGGAGCTGCCCGGCGAGGTGGTCGCAGACTGGTATCCCGACGCCACCGCGCTACTCGTCGTCCACAACTACTCGGCACGCTCCACACTGCACCGCTACGACCTGGGCACCGGGGAGCTGACCGCCCTTGATATCCCGGCCGGCACGATCGATGACGCGGGGGTCCGGCCGGACGGCACCGTGGAGTACGCCTGGTCCTGCGCCGCCGAGCCGCCCGCCATCCGCGCAATACACGCCGATGGCACCGACCGGATACTGCTGCGCCCCGAGAGTGAACGTCCGCCCGGCTCCGAACCCTTGACCGATGAGTTCGTACCAACCCTGCACGGGACGGTGCATGCCCTGGTGGCCCGCCCCGGCAATGCCGTCGGTGTGCCCCCCCAGGATCCACTGCCCACGGTGTTCCTGCTGCACGGTGGTCCGCAGGCGGCCGACGAGGATCGGTTTTCCGCCATCCGGGCACTCTGGCTGGACGCCGGCTTCGCCGTGGTGCACGTCAACTACCGGGGTTCTACTGGCTACGGCTCGGCCTGGCGGGACGCGATCGAGGGTCGGCCAGGGCTGACTGAGCTGGAGGACGTCGCGGCCGTGCACGACTGGGCGGTCCGCTCCGGGTTGGCTGACCCGACCGCATGTGTGGTGGAGGGCTGGTCATGGGGCGGTTATCTGACGTTGTTGGCTCTCGGAACTCAACCGCAGCGCTGGGCAGCGGGGATCGCCGGTATCCCGGTGGCCGACTACGTGACCGCCTACGCCGATGAGATGGAGCCGCTACGGGCCTTCGACCGGGCGCTGTTCGGTGGCTCGCCCGAGGAGATATCCGACGTATATACAGCGTCGTCCCCGATCACGTACGCGGCGGAGGTGCGCGCTCCCGTTCTCGTGCTGGCGGGGGAAAACGACCCGCGCTGCCCGATCCGTCAGGTCGACAACTACCTCGCTCGGCTCGCTGAGCTGGGTAAGCCTTACCGCTACTACCGTTACGATGCCGGGCATGGGTCACTGGTAGTGGCTGAGACGCTGCGACACGTCGCCGCTGAGGTCGCCTTCGTTCGCGAGGTGCTCGCTTCTAGCCACCCTTGCGTGGTGGAGATTGCGCAACGTTGAACGTTACCGTGGGTCAACACGGTGGTAACCCCGTGAGCGGACTCTAAGCCGGAGGAGGTCACCGTGACCCTGTGGCGGCTGCATGTCGATGTGGCCGATCAGCCCGGGCAGTTGGGGACGCTCGCAGCCGCCATCGGCGGTTGTGGAGCCAACATCGTCTCCCTGCACGTTATCGGCGAGCCGGGGCAAGACGGTGCAGTGACAGATGAGCTGCTGGTTAAAGTGCCAGCGCAGCTTCCGGTGCGGGAACTCGTGGTGGCCGTGGAGGCTGCCGGGTTCCGCGCCACCGTGGTGGTGCAGGCCGACGCGCGGGCGCTGACCGATCCGGTGAACACCGCGCTGGCATTGGCGCACTGTGTGGCGGTGGATCCGGGCAGTGCCGCCCGCGCGGTGGCGGTCCTGCTGCGCGCCGAGCTCGCTGGGGCAGGCTCGCCGCCTGCAGCGCATCAGGCCGAGATAGGGACCGGTCCCACGCGGGTGCGGCTGTGCCGCGGCTGGCCGTTCACCGCCACTGAGATCTCTCAAGCTGCCGCGTTGCTCGAACTCGCCGGCGCTTCCGGCGAGCGCCGGCTCCCGCCACCGCGGGCCAGCGTGCAACTGGCCGACGGATCCGAGGTGGTGTTGCGGGCGGCAACGGCCGCGGACATCCCTCTGGTCGCCGCGCTGCATGCGCGATGTTCCCCGCAGACCCGGTCGCTGCGCTCACTGCCCACCAGGCCCGGGCTGGCGACGAATGTGCTGATGCGGCTGGTAGGCGCCGATGGCTCCACCAGCGTGCTCGCAGTGACCACCGATGGCGGTGCCGCGGTTGGGCTGGCCAACCTGGTCGGCACTGGACCCGCTACTGCCGAGGTCGCGCTGATGGTGGAAGACGCCTGGCAAGGGCGGGGGGTGGGCACCGCACTGACCCGCAAGCTGGTGGAGCTCGCCCGCTCCGATCAGCTCACCGAACTAACCGCGGTATCTGCGCCGGGCAACCACGCACTGACTCGGGTGATGCGCCGCGCCGGCCTGCGTCCACGTGGCCGGCTGGAAGGGGGAGCCCTCTACGTCAGGGCCGCCCTTGACCCCGAGGCGCCTCACGCGCCGGCCACTGTCAGCCTGGTCTAGCGCCAGGCCCGAAAGGTCCTGGGGATGGACAGTGACCCAGCGCGAACTGCACCACCTGCTGGCCGATCACGCGCAGCGTCCGGTCAACCGCTGGATCAGACGGGACCCCGTGCTCGTCGAAACTCACCTCAGCGGCGTTCAGCGCCGCGCCCAGCGGCGTGGGCCAGCCGCGCAGGGCATGCACGATCGAGCGCAAGGCGGTCAGCGTGGTAACCGTGGCCTGCCAGCCCAGCGCCATGGCGACGCAGCCGACCGCCCGCCCGTCCAGATAGGGCCGGGTGTCGGCCCGTAGATCCTCGACGTAGTCGAGCGCGTTTTTCACCAACCCGGAAACAGTGCCGTGGTAACCCGGCGAGACCAGCACCACCCCGTCGGCTTCGCGCAGCGTCGCCACCAGCCGGTGCGCCACTTCACTGCGCTCGGCCACCGCCGGGTCATAAAACGGTAAGACCAAGTCCGTGCCGGTAATCGCGACGGTCTCGGCACCGGCGGCCCGAGCACTGTCCAGGACCACACCCAGGGCCCGCTCGGACTGCGAGTCCTGCCGCATCGAACCACCGATGCCGACCACAGTGAGCCCCATGCCATGGACCCTACGACGATGCACCGAATTCCGGATGCCCAAGGGCCCGGCATCCGCAGGCGCCGGACCCTCGACTTGGGCGAACCGCGATCAGGCTTTGATCTGTGCGCCAGAGCGCGCTGGCTTGCCCCCAGTCGTTCACCGGGATCTGCTTGTAGTTCATCCCCACCCTGGCACGATGCGCGTCGGCTTAGGAGAAGATCCGTGCCAGCAGCATCTAGTCCGCCGGGCTCTCTGCTGCACGCGGAGCGGATCTGCTCCACCGTGGCATCCCGCGTTATCTGGAGCGAGTCAAGAATATGTGGGTGCGTAACAGGTTATACGCTGTTACGCACTCACGACACCGCGATGAGGTACTCATCGCGGTGTACCAGCTCGCCGATCACTGGTGCGCCGGGCACCTCGCCGGCCACCAGCAGGCCGCCGGAGGTTTGTGCGTCGGCCAGCAGCAGCAACTCCTGCTCCCCGACCGACGATGCGAGATGCGGGCGGACCCAGTCCAGGTTGCGTCGGGTACCCCCGCTGACGTAGCCGCTGGCCAGCGCCTGCCGGGCGCCGTCCAGGTAAGGAATTGCAGCCGCGTCCAGCACCGCCGAGACCCCGCTGGCACGAACCATTTTCATCAGGTGGCCGAGCAGCCCAAAACCGGTGACGTCGGTGGCGCACCGCACGCCGGCGGCCACCGCAGCCGTCGCCGCCGCGGCGTTGAGGGTCGTCATCGTCTGCACGGCGTGGGGAAACGTCTCACCGGTGGCCTTGTGCCTGGTGTTGAGCACACCAACGCCCAACGGTTTGGTCAACGACAATGGCGTCCCCGCCACCCCGGCGTCGTTGCGCAGGATTGCCCGCGGATCGCCGATGCCGGTGACGGCCATACCGTACTTGGGTTCCGGGTCATCCACGCTGTGCCCGCCAGCCAGGTGGCAGCCGGCTTTGCCGCACACATCCCGGCCACCACGCAACACCTCAGCGGCGAGCTCGAAGGGCAGCACCTCACGCGGCCAGCCGAGCAGGTTCACCGCAACCACCGGCCGCCCGCCCATGGCATATACGTCGGACAGCGCGTTGGCCGCCGCGATCTGGCCCCAGTCATAGGGGTCATCGACCACCGGAGTGAAGAAGTCCGCAGTGACGATCACCGCGAGGCCGTCCTCGATCCGTACCACTGCCGCGTCATCGCCATCGTCCAGCCCGACCACCAGCTCGCCGGGCGGATCGGTCACATCGGCGCCGACCAGTCCGGCCACCACTGACTCCAGCTCGCCTGGCGGGATCTTGCAGGCGCAGCCGCCGCCGTGCGCATACTGGGTGAGCCGGATTGCCGTCGCTGTCATAACGCCCACCATAGGGGCCGGATCACCGACACCGGGTACCGGACGCCGCTGTCGCCACTGCAACGGCCTGCCGGGCGCGATCCCTCATCTGCCGTGTATCGAAACGCCATGAGCACCGCTTGGGCGCGTTGCGTGGCAACGACTGTCACCCGCCGCACACAGGAGGTGATCATGTCCTCAGGCCAACTGAATGCGCCACCATGGGCTGGTGGGAAGTACTGGACTGGCACGGACCTGGCGGGTCCTTCGGCCCGGGCCGATCGGTACCCGCCCGCTGCAGCCGGTGCGAGAGCTACCACCCCGGCCGGCCGCTGGTGAGTTACTGGTACGGGTGCTCGCCTGTGCGGTATGCCGCACCGACCTGCATGTCGCCGAAGGCGATCTACCGGTTCACCGGCTCGGCGTCGTTCCCGGTCACGAGGTAGTCGGTGAGGTCATCGGGTTGGGAGAAGGGGCGGCAGGCGAGTTCGAGGCGGGCCAGCGGATCGGTGTCGCGTGGCTGCGCCGCACCTGCGGGCGTTGCCGGTACTGTGCTCGCGGGTTCGAAAATCTCTGCCCACATTCGGAGTACACCGGCTGGGACGCTGACGGCGGATACGCCGACTACATCACGGTGCCCGCCAGCTACGCCTACCCGATGCCCACCGGCTACGCCGACACCGAACTCGCACCACTGCTGTGCGCGGGCATCATCGGGTGGCGGGCTTTGCAGCGGGCCAACCTGCCGCCAGGCGGCCGCCTTGCCCTCTATGGTTTCGGTGCGAGCGCACATCTCGCCGCCCAGGTCGCGCTGGCGCAAGGCGCATCCGTGCACGTGCTCACCCGCAGCCCACAGGCCCGCAAGCTGGCCCTGACCCTGGGCGCCACCTCGGTGGGTGGGGCTGGAGACTCACCGCCGCAACCGGTCGACTCCGCGATCCTGTTCGCACCGGCCGGGGAACTCGTACCGTCGGCGTTAGCGGCTCTCGACCGTGGCGGCACCCTGGCGGTGGCCGGTATCCACCTCACCGACATCCCGGTCCTGCACTATCAGCAGCATCTGTTCCAGGAGCGGCAGGTCCGCAGTGTCACCGCCAACACCCGGCAGGACGGTCGCGACTTCCTCGGCTTCGCGGCCACGCACCGGCTGCACGTGGTGACGACCCATTACTCGCTGGACCAGGCTGACATGGCACTGGCTGACCTTGCTGCCGACCGGGTGCACGGTGCCGCCGTCTTGATTCCCTGAGCCGTTACGGAGCCCACCGCGTGCGCAGGCACGCGACAACCTCCTCGTCGGTGCTCTGCGAGAAGTCGGTGTACCAGCCGCCGATCGCCCGGAGCAACCGGGGGGTGACAAGGGCGATCAGCTCATCGGCAACATCGTCCAGGTCGCGAGACCAACCGAAGGGTGCTACCGGGACGGCAAGGACAACTCGAGCCGCACCCTGAGCTCGAACCACCTGGCAGGCCGCCCGGGCGGTGGATCCGGTCGCGATGCCGTCGTCGACGACCACCGCAGTCCGCCCGGCCAGTGCAAGGCGGGTTCGATCACCGCGGAACCGTTCGGCGCGTCGCTCGAGCTCGGCCCGTTCCCGGCGCTCCACCTCCGCCAACGCGTCCTCGGTGACACCCGCGCGACGTACCGTCTCCGGCACGAGGATCCGCACGCCACCTTCACCGATGGCGCCCATTGCCAGCTCGGGCTGAAACGGCACGCCGAGCTTCCGAACCATGATCACGTCCAGCGGAGCGCCGAGAGCCAACGCGACCTCTGCCGCAACGGGGACCCCACCGCGCGGAAGTCCCAGAACTACCACGTCCTCGCCGCGCAGGTACTGCAGCCGCCGCCCTAGCTGCCGCCCAGCGTCGACCCGATCGACGAACACCCCGCGCCACCTCCTTGCCCGCTCGGTCCGCCGACGATCGGTCCACCGAACCGATTATCCCGGTCTAGGCGGGCGAAACTCGCGGATCCCTACCGAGACGGGCCTGGTACGACGGTGAAGTCGGTTGAGAGCTCGCTGGCGCCGCATGTCGTGACAATTCGGTATCGACCTGCAACTGCGTCCGGCCGGACGGTGGCGGTGCCCAACAGGCGCCACGGTTGATGGCCTTCGGGGTTACCCTTCATCGGACCGATATCGAGAACCGGCGACTGCACGGCCCCAAGATCATCCAGGCAAGCCACATCGAGCGACACTGCGGAGTTCGGCGTGCCCTGCCCGGGCGTCGCCCGCAACCACCTCACCGACGGCGCAGCCTCAGCTGGTTCGGCCATCGGTCTGGCCTCCCTCTGGCTAGGCGACTCCGAGCGTGTTGCCCCAGAGCCAGCTGGCACCGGGCCAGCTGACCCAGAGCAAGCCGCACTGAGTAGGCCCAAGCACACGATGCTGAACGCTGCGAAACCGATCCGGACGCGCATATCGCCGCAGTATGCCGTGTCACCGCGACAAGCCTCCAGGTGACAGTCCGCAGCCGACCTTGAACCATGACATACACCCATGTGACGGTTCACGACATGACGTCGGTGATGCCTCGCGGTGGTCTGGAAGCTGTGCTGCAGCGCGCCGTCGAGTCCGGGATACTCAGCGCCGACCAGGCGCAAGCCGTGCTCGTCGCGGAGGGGATCCACGGCGAGCAGTTCGGTGGTGGCCGCCGGCTACCGGTGACGGAGGCACTGGGTTACCTCGCCGGGCTGCTGGCGCTGTCCGGAGCAGTCACTTTGGCCATCCAGTACTGGCGGGAAGTGCCCATAGCCGGTCGGATCGGGCTGCTGGCCGCTGTCGCCGCCACGACCTGGCTGGTGGGTGCCCGCATCGGTGACGGTTCGGCGCCCGCGCTGATCCGGCTGCGCGGCGCGCTCTGGTTCGCGTCCTCGGCGGCGGTGGCGGCACTTGCTGGCCAAATAGCGTGGGATGTCGTGCACGCCGGGGAGGCCACGGTGTGGCTGGCAGCGGGTGCGGCGGCGGCGGTGCACGCGGGGCTGCTGTGGCAGCTGCGCGATCGGCCTGCTCAGCATCTCGCCTGCTTGGCCGCTGTGCTCGCGGCGGCCGGTGGTGCGGCGGGTTTGACCGACCTGGACAGCGCTGTTGGGTTGGCGATCGCTGCGGTGGGCACCGCATGGGTGGTCGCAGGCTGGTCGGCAACACTTCGTCCGCCCACAATGGCTCTAGTCGGTGGCGGTATCGCGGTGCTGACCGGCGCAGGTGTCACCGGGGTCGGCTGGTCCGACGCTGCCCCGCTGCTGGGGTTGGCCGCTGCGACCGCGCTCGTAGCAGTGGGGGTAGGGACCGACCGGACGCCGTTGACCATCGTCGGCCTCACCGGCGCGTTCGTCTACCTGCCCTGGACCATCGGCCACTTCTTCGCTGACTCCGTCGGCGTGCCGCTGGCGATGCTGCTGTGTGGCGTCGCGCTGCTGGCTATCACACTGGCGCTACTACGCAGGTCGACTCGCCACGGACGTCTGCCCTGAGCAGCAGACACCCTCAACAGATTCAGTTGGTGGTTGCCTGGGGCGATCGTCCCTACCGCCCCAGGCAACCACACCCCCCGCGGGACCCCCACACGAGTTCAGCGCCTACCGACTGTTGCTCATCGCAATGGCGAGACCACAGCAAAACATACCAGCGGGTGTGTTTGGACCGCCACCCCAGCTAAGTGGAGACCTGCTGGCGCCAGACGAGTAGCTTCGAAGAGTCATGCCCAGCACCGCTCCTCGAAAGCCCGGAGCCGCCGACAACGACGCGTCCGCAGGCCGGGCTAAGCTGCAACCGCGGGCCCGGGCGACCCGATTGGCGATCCTGACCGCCGCCGCGGAGCACTTCGCACGCAACGGCTACTACGCCACCTCATTGGACAGGGTGCTGGCCGACAGCGGCGGGACCAAGGGAGCCCTGTACTTCCACTTCGCCTCCAAGGAGGCGTTGGCTCGCGCGGTCATTGCTGAAATGGTCCAGCGATGGGGAAACCTGCGCATACAAGTCAGCAAACGTGGGTTGGACCCGCTCTCGGCCCTGCTTGCCCTAGTCGATGAGGTAATCGTTCGGCTGATCGACAGCCCGATCGCCCGGGGAGGCACCCGGCTGCTCAACGACCTGCCAATCCACCCCGACGACACGTACGGTCACTACGCCTTCGGCGAACGCGACGTACTCGCTTTGCTGACCGAGGCAGCGCGGAGTGGTCTACTGCGCGAGGGCGTCGAGCCCGCGCTGGTGGCCCGGCAGCTCGTGGCGCTGCTGTCCGGACATCGGCAGATCAGCGATGCCTTGGGCAATCGCCAGGACCTATGGCAACGGGTCGATGAGGCCTGGAGCTTGCTGCTTCCGGCAATCAGCACAGACTCTTGGCTGGCCGAGTGGCGCGCTTCGTCGTGGGCGTCACGACCCCGGCCAGAAGTCGATGAAGATAAGGACGAACGCAGCAATGATCATCCCGGGCGCGCCGACTCTGGTGACTAGGGACGCGGCGGCAACACTCGGAAAGTGTCCACCACCCGATTGACCTCGGGAAGCACTGTCTTTGGATCTGAGCCGGCCGCCGTGAACACGGTGATGCCGTAGTTGGTGGGCTCGTTCTTCACGGTGATTGCCAGGAAGCGGACACGGGCGTCTTTGGCGTTGGTCCCGCTCCCGCCGTAGATCAAGGCCGGCAGCGGACCGACGCTCTTGGCTTGCGGCGGGATCATCTGAACGTCGCGGTACTTGCCTGCGACCTGCTGGAAGAACAGAGTGCTAGCCACCGGCAACGATCCGGGTCGGCTGAGGCCCAGGGTGATCACGGTGGATTGGTCCGGGCTGGTCACTGTGGTGGTGCGGTCCTGCTGCCTGGTCGACCACCCCTCAGGTGCCTCGAAGCGGTAGCCACCAGCGGTGTTGACCACCTCACGAGTCTCGACCGTCTTGCCGTCTTTCAACATCAAGGCGGTCACCCCGAGCGCACCGGCAAGTAGCAACGCCACCACACCGATGAGAGAGACGATCGGCCGACTTCGCAGGCGGGAGATCACGGTGGCCATCAGGGCGCCGAGGCGGGAGATCACGGTATTCATCAGGGCGCCGATCGTAGAGGGAATCATGGCGGACATGACAGCGGGGGCCAGCGAACTAGTCGCCGACCCCCGCTGAGTGTGATCTACAGCGTGTGCTTGCCAGCCCGACGGCGGGTACCCGCCACGGTCAAGGCGCCCATACCGGTGAGCAGGAAACCACCGGCCAGCAGGGGCACGATGTCGGCACCGGTCTCGGCAAGACCACCTTCACCCTTGTCGCCACCACCGTGGCCTTCACCCTTGTCGCCCGCCTCGGCATCTTTGTCTTTGTCTTTGTCACGGTCGCGGTCACGGTCACGGGCCTCGTGTGCGAGGGTCTCAGCTTGACCCAGCACCACCAGCAAGGTCCTGTCCAGCACGTCGAGACGCAGCATCTCCTGCACGCTGCCAGCGCCCTGCGGGTTCCTGAAGATGACCGACTTGCCCTGGTTGAGGAACAGACAGAGGATGGCCGAGTCACCGCAGTCGAGGATACCGATGGCCTCCGGATCGTCGAGCAGGTAGGACGACTCGCCGTTGCTGTCGATGCCGAGCAGGTACGAGTTACGGTGAGTGTCCGGCGTCTTGGACTCCGAGTCGGAGTCGGCGTGCACGGCCTGCAGACCCAGGCCATCACAGGACTCGGTCAGGCTTTCGCGTTTGCCGATGCAGAGGTTGAGCAGCTCGTTGGCGGACTCGGCTTTGGTGTGGCCGTCCTTCTTGTCCCGCTCTGCAATACCGAGACCCTCGGCGACACCTAGGGAAAGCGCGCCATCGCACTCGTAGGTGGCGGTCACGTCGGCGCCATCATCGTCGCCGTTGTCGTCGCCGTCGTCTTCACCGCCGCCCAGGCACAACGCCAGGACGCCACCACGGGCAGCTGCAAGTGACGAGTCGTCGTCCTCCTCGGCGACCACGTCGTGGTACAGCAGGCTCAGGCAGATCACGCTGCCGGTGGCATCACAGAGCCCGGCGGTCAGATTGTCGCCGTCCCTGCCGTCACCCTCTCTTGAGGATGTGCTGGAGCCGATGATCCCGTCACCGCCCAGACCAAGAACAGTCGAGTCGGCGTGCGCTTCGTCGTCATCCTCGATGGTGGCGTCGTACTTCGTGATCTCGAGGAGATCGCTCTTTAGCAGGTCGATGTCGGCAACAGCACCCGATGCGTGATCGGGAGGCTCTGGATCGTCGAGGTGGTCGCTGTCCTCGGTGTCGTCGCGGTGGACTACATCGCCATCATCATCATGACGATCGCGATCATCCTTGTCGCGCTTGTCGCGGTCCCCGTTCAGATCCGGACCACCGGGAAGGTGGAGTTCCCGCAATTGGGGAACCTCGTCGATGTCGGGCTGAGCGGGCGCGGCGGGCGCGTTGGGATCGCTGGGCACGCCGGGCACCGCCGGGTCACCGGGTGCGCCGGCGAACTGCTGCATGGTGGGGACTACCTGCGCCGAGGCAGCACCCGGCAGCAGAACCATCGCGGCTGCCGTCCCGGCGGCCATGAGAGCCAGGCGGCGATGCCTCCTGGGCGTGCGTGACGTCATCTTCCGGTGTTCCTCCTCGGTCGAGATCTCTCCGCGAGAGGGCGGTACGGCCTCCTCTGCTAGTGGCCGTGGATCCCTCGTACCTGGCTTTTGACGCTTCGACGCCACCGGCTGTCGCTGACCTCCGGGCATCCAGGTACCGGCTCAACGATGCGGGAGTCGAGGCAGATACGACCGGTACCCCGACTATTCCCCGAACGTGATCTTTCCCTCGGCCGGTTCCACCGTAGGGAGCACAGACAGTGACCCCGACAGCTCACAACCGCCAACACCGACCCACATGAGGAGTCCACTAATGACGGTTGCTACGCTGCGTACTGATACACCCGGGCAAGCCCAGGTCGGCGATCCCCTGGAGGAGGACCGCCACCCAGGATGTGGGGTGTCATCCCGGCGTGGTTCACTGCCCGGCGACATGTCTGCGCGCTCCCTCAGATCTGCGTCCAAACGCGCGCTGGTCGCCGTTGCGGGCGGGCTGCTGGCCGTTGCAACCGGGTCCTGTGGTGGCTTCAGCACAGTTCCCACGCCGGTGGCACCGGTGCCCGCAGACCCGTCCGCGGCGGCACCAGCCGCACCATCCCCACCGCGGCCTGTCGCGGAAGGGCACTGCGACTACCTACCGGCAGAGGCCGTGGAAGCGATCAATGGGGAACGAGTCGGAGCCGTGCAGATCTCTGCGGACCGGCCGTACCCGGCGTGCTTCTTCCTCCGTGGCGACGGGGCAGTCCAGCTGCGCAGCTGGATCGTGGTGGACACCCCAGAAGTGGCGCGCGCAACGGTCGACGCCGCCGCTCCGGTAGCCACCTCCGACCTGGCCGAGCTTCCCGGTGGATGGTCGGGAGGCTCGCAGCCGACCGCCGATGGAGCGGTGTTCGCGGTAGCCCGGCACGGCACCGCAGTCGTCATCACAACCAACCAACGTCAGACGATCAGTGCCCGCCGAATCGCCGGGCAAGTAATCGCTGCTCTGGGCCTCTAGCTAGCTGCCGGACTCGGTCAGTCGGCGCTGGACGACGAGCGACCGGCGCTGACGACGCCGTTCCCAGTGGGAGAACTTCCCATCGCAGCCTCGTCGTTGTAGGACGAGGTTACCGCTCGGGCCGGGTGAACAGGGAGCTCCTCGGGTTCGGTCTGTTGCGGCCTGCGGGTCAGCACGGCCGCTCCTGCCACCCCGGCGATCCCGAACAACAGCAGTACCATCCAGGGCCAGCGCCTACGACGGCGAGATTCGGGCTCGATCCGGGCAGCGAGTTCGTGGCGGGCATCGAGCAGCCGCTCGGTAAGCATTTCCTGAGCGCTGCGCCGGGCGCTGCGGGCGCCTCTGGAGATCTCGGCGGTGCGGTCAGGCAGCTGCTCGGCAAGCTGTTTCCGGATCCGCTTAGCCTGCTTGCCGGCCCTGGTGGCACGCTTGCGGACGGCCCGCACGCTGCTGTTCACAGCGGTGTCGGCTTGCTGCCCATCCCGTGCGTAGGTCTTCACGGCCTTTAGCTGGTTCACATCTTCGCCTTCCTGGTCGCGCCTGCGTAAGTGCCCTTGGGGCGGGCGACGCCATCTGGCCCCTCCCGCAATCGAACGTGGGTGATGGCAGGATAGGTCCGGTGACTGAAGTGAAGAACAACGACACGCAGGTCATCCTGCACACCAGTGAGGGTGACATCCGCGTCACCCTCTTCCCGCAGCACGCCCCGAAGACCGTGTCGAACTTCGTGGGCCTCGCCGAGGGCAGCAAGGAGTACTCCCAGCGCAACGCCAAGGGAGAGCTGTCCGGGCCGTTCTATGACGGCTCCCTTTTCCATCGAGTGATCGATGGCTTCATGATCCAAGGGGGCGACCCTACTGGTACCGGTAGGGGTGGGCCCGGTTACCGCTTCGCCGACGAGACCCACCCCGAGTTGCAGTTCAACCGGCCCTACCTGCTGGCGATGGCCAATGCGGGCCCGAATACCAACGGATCCCAGTTCTTCATCACGGTGGGCACCCCGACGCACCTGAACCGCAAGCACACCATCTTTGGCGAGGTGGCCGATCAAGATTCCCGCGTCGTGGTCGACGCGATCGCCAGCACCCCGACCCGTGGCGACCGTCCGGTGAACAACATCGTCGTCGAACGGGTGACGGTCGAGCCGGCCGGAGTGTGACGTGGTGACCGCCGACGTGTTTGGTCCCGCGGAGGCGGCATTGTGACCGCTCCGGTGTGCGTACGGCACCCGGGCCGCGAGACCTCGGTGCGCTGCACGCGCTGTGACCGTCCCGCCTGCCCGACCTGCCTGCGCGAGGCGTCGGTTGGCTACCAGTGCGTGGATTGTGTTGCTGAGGGTGCCCGCACCCAACCGCGCGCCGCCACTGTTGCGGGAGCCGAGCCACCCGGCAGCTCGGTAGTGGTCCCGGCGCTGATCGCGATCAACCTTGTGATCTTTGCGGTCACCGTAGTGCAGGCCCGCAGCCTCTCCAGAAACTTCGACGCTCTGCTTTTCTGGCAGTGGGCGCTACGACCGAGGGCGGTGGCCGACGGTGCGTGGTTGCGGCTGCTTACCTCGGGCTTCCTGCATATCGGACCGATCCACCTGGCCTTCAACATGATTGCCCTGTGGGTGATCGGCCGGGATCTCGAGTTGGTGCTGGGCCGGGCCCGCTTCCTGGTGGTTTACCTGATCTCGCTGCTGGGCGGAAGCCTGGCGGTCTTGCTGTTCTCCGATCCGGCTATACCGGTCGCGGGTGCCTCCGGCGCCGTGTTCGGGCTGATGGGTGGGCTGGCTGTGGTGCTGCTGCGGTTGCGTCGCAGCCCACGACCCGCCCTAACCATCATCCTGCTGAATGTGGTCATCAGCATTGTCGTGCCGGGAATCTCGATTCTCGGCCACCTCGGCGGACTGGTTTTCGGGGCAGCAGTCACGGCGGGGTTGGTCTATGCCCCGAGGGATCGGCGGGCGGCGGTGCAGGCGGTGACCGTGCTCGGCCTGCTGGCGGTCATCGTGGTCGGGGTAGCCGCACGGACCCTCCAGCTCAGTTAGCGCCTGCGCGTGTTCGTCCGAAGCGCAGGGGTGTACGCGTCTCAGGTACGCACACGATCAGTCCCGGAACCGCTTTCCACAGAAGTTGTCCACAGTGGGGATGAATGGCAGTCGTGTCGTTCAATGACGGTCAGTGAACGCCACACCCACTCGGTTGCCCCCGAAACGGCCAGGGACGTCTTACTTGGTTGGTCAGCCGCTACTAGATCAGGTCAGCGCCAGCGCATGGTCATCAGCAGCCCCACGATCATCAGCGTGAAGCCGATCAAAAAGTTCCAGTTGCCGAGGCTGCTCAGTAGAGGGATCTTGTCGATGGCAAGGTAGTTGACCACCAGCCACAACAAGCCGAGAAGCATCAGACCCAGCATGACGGCGACGTAGACCGGGTGTGAGGGACCGGCGATATGGGCCTTCACCGGGCCGCGTTGGTCAGCCGGTGGGGTGTAGACCGACTTCTTCCGGACCTTCGACTTGGGCATGGCCATCCTCGTTCGCGTGCGGGCCGCCCGATAAGTCACTCTGCGGTACTCACTCTGGGCAGCCACCGGGTGGGGCGCTGGCCACACATTAACGTAATCCAGCGGCGAACCGGCACGTCGGCGGCGGGGCGAGCCTACTAGCCGGCCGTTCGCTGACCTATAGGCGGGCCGGGCTACTTCACGATGTGGGCACCCACTACCGTCTCGGTGCCGGCGTCCGGCTCATCTGGCTTGGAGGAGGCTTCGTGGCCCATGTGCTGTCCCCAGTACGGGGCTCCCAACCACCACGCCCGCGCGGAGATGGTGTGCGGACGACGATCCGCGGGGTGGGTGAGCTACTCCTGACGGCCGGCCTGGTGGTGATGCTCTTCGTCTTCTACGAGACCTACGTCACCAACTGGTTCTCTGCTGGAAAACAGCGGGAGGCCACCGCTGCACTGGACGACAATTGGAACAACCCTCGCGGCATCGTGGACCGTCCGCTCGAGGGCGAGGGCATAGCGAAGATGTACATCCCCTCGTTCGGCTCTGACTTCGTGTTCACCGTGCTGGAAGGCACCGGGCAAGACACCTTGGCAGTGGGACCCGGCCACTATCAGGGCACCGCTTTACCCGGCGAACCGGGCAATTTCGCGGTGGCCGGGCATCGGGTGGGCAAGGGTTCACCGTTCAACTCACTGGATCTGCTGTCGTCCTGCGACGCCATTGTGGTGGAGACGGTCGATCGCTGGTTCGTTTACCGGGTGCTGCCGCTACGTGGAGAGTCGGCTGACTGGGCCAGCAAGGCCGCGCAGTCGCAGTGCCGCGGCGTCGAACCGCTGACCGGCAGCTACGCCGACGTGGTAGGTAAGACCATCGTATTGCCGTCGCAGGACGAGGTGATCGCTCCGGTGCCCGGCCAGCCCGATCAGCCCGCCAAACACAACATCGAGCTGATCACGCTGACCACGTGTCACCCGCAGTTCTCCAACCGGCAACGGCTCATTGTCCACGGCATCCTGGTCGCTCAGTATCCGAAGGTCGCGGGTCAACGGCCGGCCGAGCTGACCGCTGCTGCGTGAGGAGGGCTCATGTACGGCTGGATCTGGCGCCACCTGCCTGGACCACTCGTGATACGAGCAATACAGGCGCTGATGTTGGCGACGGCGATAGTCACGTTGCTGTTTCTCGTCGTGTTCCCATGGCTGGAACCCCACCTGCCCTTCAATGACGTGACGACGGGCTGAGCGCACCCCACCGGCATGGCCCACGCCTATGCTGGCCCGCGTGCGCATCCTCGTGATCGACAACTATGACAGCTTCGTCTACAACCTCGTGCATTATCTGGCGCAGCTGGGTGCTCAGTGCGTAGTCCGGCGCAACGACGCGGTGGAGGCCGGCGACGTTGCCGCCGCCGACGGGGTTCTGATCAGCCCTGGGCCGGGCACGCCCGAGCGCGCTGGCTCCAGCATGGACATCGTCCGGGAGTGCGCTGAGCAGGGCCTCCCGTTACTGGGCGTGTGCCTGGGGCACCAGGCAATCGGCGCGGTCTGGGGAGCCACCGTGGCACGAGCCCCTGAGCTGCTGCACGGCAAGACCTCTGTGGTGCACCACGATGGCGTCGCCGTCCTGGCCGGGTTGCCGCAGCCGTTTGTGGCGACCCGGTACCACTCGCTGGCGGTGCTGCCCGAGACCCTCCCGGAGGAACTCGAGGTCACCGGCCACACCGACTCGGGGATCGTGATGGCCCTACGGCACCGGGAGCTGCCGGTGTACGGAGTGCAGTTCCACCCGGAGTCAGTGCTGACCGACGGCGGGCACCGGCTACTGGCGAACTGGCTGCGTATCGCCGGGGCCGAAGTACCCGAGGTGCGGGTGGCCGAACTGGAGACCGGGATGCGCGACCTGGCCTCAGCCGCACTGGTGCGCTAACGCGCGACACACCGGACACCAGGGCGCGACACGCGGGTCAGTTGGGGTTTGACGGGAATGGCGAGTCGAAGGTCCCCTCGTCGCCGTCGCTGGGGCTTGTGGTGCTGCTTGAACTGCTCTGCCCGACGGTGACCGTGATGGTCTGGTCGCGAGCGAAGCCGGTACCCGCCGGCACGTCCTGCCTGAGAATCAGGCCTACCAGATCAGGGTCGTTCGTCGGGGCAGTGGCCACCCTGAGGGTGCCAGTCCAACCGAGCCTTTGCAGAGCGTTCTGCGCCTGGGTCGGAGTCTGCCCCTGCAGGTCGGGCATCTCCAGCTGGTTGCCTCGCGACACGGTCAGGGTCACCGTGGTGCCTGCCTTCACTTCGGCGCCCCCTGCCGGGTCCTGCTTCAGGACCTGGCCCTTCGCCGCGACAGAGTCCACCTCCTGGATCTGCGGGGTGAGACGAGCTCCAGTGATGTTGCGCTGAGCCTGATCGAGATTGGTGCCGACGACATCGGGCACGGCCACAGTTTCCGGCGGCACGCCGACGGTGATGATCACCGATTGACCCTTGGCCAACCGCTGCCCGGCAGGCGGATCCTGGACGAGTACCCGGCCGATGTCGCTATCGTCCTGCACGACCTGCTGGCGCTGGTCCGGAGACAGCACCAGACCCACCTGCTGTAGGGAGGCTTGGGCCTGCGCACGGTCGAGCCCCAGCAGGTTCGGTACCTCCGCCTCGGCCGGTCCGGCCCCGACGTCCAGCCGGATCGTCGTGCCCGGTATCGCCTCACCTGAGGGGTTCATTGCCACCACGCGGTCGAGGTCCTCCGGGGTCGACTCCACCGGACGGCGCTCGGTCTGGAAGCCGGCGGCGTTGAGCGTTTGCTCAGCGGGTACCACTGGCTGGCCGACCACATTGGGCACCGCGACCGGTTCGGGACCGCCGCCGAAAAGGTCGGTGAACAGCAGGAGCAGCAGTGCGATGAGGGCCGCGACCACGACCGCGGTGAGGACCCAGATGCCCCGTCCGGACCGCCGCTCATCCGGCGGCCCACCGCCGGGATCCGGACGGTACCGGCTGGGGCGGATTGCCACGGTGGGTGCAGCAGAGTCGAGCATCAAGGTGCGGTCGGCGTCGGTCATCACCATCGGCGCTAGCTGCCGTTGCCCGGACAGCACGCGGATCAGGTCCGTACGCATCTCGGCAGCAGACTGGTAGCGGTTGGCGGGGTTCTTGCTCATCGCCTTGAGCACCATCGCATCCACTGCCGCCGAGATGTCCGGGTTCAGGTGCGACGGTGGTATGGGGTCCTCGCGGACGTGCTGGTACGCCACCGCAACCGGGGAGTCGCCGGTGAATGGTGGATCTCCGGTGATCAGCTCGTAAAGCACGCAGCCTGCGGCATAGACGTCCGACCGGGCGTCTACCTGCTCCCCCCGGGCCTGCTCGGGCGACAGGTACTGGGCGGTGCCGATCACCGCGGCGGTCTGGGTCACGCCCTGCCCGTCAGCTAGCGCACGGGCGATGCCGAAGTCCATCACCTTGACCGCGCCAGCGGTGGTGATCATCACATTGGCTGGTTTGACGTCCCGGTGGATGATGCCGTTGCGGTGGCTGAAGTCCAGCGCAGCGCAGACGTCGGCCATCGTCTCCATCGCGCGCTGCTCGCCCATCGGACCTTCGGTCTTCACGATGTCGCGCAGCGTCCTACCCTCGACGAACTCCATCACGATGTAGGGCAGCGGACCGTACTCAGACGCCGTCTCACCGGTGTCGTACACCGCGACGATCGCCGGATGGTTCAACGCCGCGGCGTTCTGCGCCTCCCGGCGGAAGCGGTGCTGGAACTGGGGATCGCGGGCCAGATCGGCGCGTAACACCTTGACCGCGACATCACGGTCAAGACGGACGTCGCGACCGCGGTGCACCTCGGACATGCCCCCGTAGCCGAGCGTCTCGCCCAGCTCATAACGCTCCGACAGTAGTCGGCGAGTGGTCATTCCTTGGCCGTCCCGCTCCTCGTTCGTGGCTCGCGGCTGCTTGCGGTCCGGCCCCATCATGCCTGCCGGCCTGTTGTCACCCGATAGGGGTCGCCCACTCACCTGCCCCTCCTACAAGTCAGCTCGAGGGACGACCCGCGGGGAACGAAGCCCGCCAGCGGGCGGACGTCGGTCACCCGGCACTGCGACCGCCGGTCCCAATCGACCTGGTCACCGTCCTCGTCCACCACCCGTGGCACCAAACCCCGGGTCTTCGCGGTGATCGCGGCATCGCTGCCGCGCTCTCGTAGATAGTCGCTGGGGACGATGAGCACTCCCAGGAGCTGTTCAGACGGATCGGTCCGCCTGGAGGGAAACTGCTCATCAGTCGGTTGGAAAGGCTGAGGTACCACGGGGTTGGGTGCTACGGACGCTTGCGGGGCCGTGCCGATGCCGGCCGCTTGGGGGGATGTGGCGTCAGAACGCAGCGCATCGTTGACCAGGTAGCCACTCAGCACCAGTGCGAGCACTCCGAGTAGCCCCATCGTGATTCTCGCTGTGGCTCGTTGATCGAAGCGCTGCCGGGGCAGGTAGCCGAGGTAAGGGCTGGTGGCTGACCCTGACGGCAGTAGTGCAGTGGGTGGCGGTGCCTGGCCGGCGTTGCCGACCACGCTGGCGTGAGCAGGACTAGTGGCGGCCATCCCCACCGGTAGCGGCAGGCGGTGCCCGGCCCGGACCGCGGCGAGGGCAGCGGCGAACTCACCGCCGGAGCCGTAACGCTGCCGCGGATCCTTGGCAAGCGCCGCCTCGATCAGCGCACGAACTCCAGCGGGCACATCCGGCGGCAGCGGGGGCGGCCGGTCGTGGATATGCATCATCGCGACGGTGACCGCATTGTCAGCCAGGAACGGGCGCTGGCCAGCGAGGCACTCGTAACCCACCACGGCCAGTGAGTAAACGTCGCCGGGCGGCCCGGCCTCGTGCCCGGCCGCCTGCTCCGGAGCGATGTAGTGGGCAGTGCCCATCACCATCCCTTGCCGGGTCACCGGCGCGGCGTCGATGGCTCTGGCGATGCCGAAGTCGGTCAATTTCACCGTTCCGGCAGCAGTGATCAGGATGTTGCCCGGCTTGATGTCGCGGTGTACCAGACCACGCTCGTGCGCCGCCTGCAGCGCGGCGGCGGCCTGCTCGAGAACATCCAACGTGCGGTCCACGGGCAACCGCGAATGCCGCATCAGGATCGTCGCGAGAGGATCTCCAGCGATCAGCTCCATCACCAGATAGGCCCCAGGATCGGCAGGACCTGGATCGTCCCCCATCTCACCGTAGTCGTGCACCGCAGCGATGCCGGGATGGTTCAGCGATGCGGTCATCATGGCCTCGGTGTGGAAGCGGTACCGGAATTCTGCGTCGCCGGACAGCTCCGGTTTGAGTACCTTGACGGCTACCCGACGCTCCAGGCGGGTATCTGCAGCCTCCCAGACCTCGCCCATCCCGCCGATGGCGATACGCCGGCTCAGCCGGTAGCGCCGCGCCAGCAGCTGGCCGCTGGTCAAAGTCATAAGCGCACCCTGTTACGTACAGTCATCAGCGACCGCCCTGCAGCGCAGCCCCGATGACGGCACGGCCGATCGGCGCGGCCCGGGACCCACCGGTTGCCTCAAGATCCCGGTCTCCCCCGTCCTCCACCACCACCGCGACCGCTACCTGCGGATCATTGGCGGGCGCGAAGGCCACGTACCAGGCGTGCGGCGGGGTGTTCTTGGGGTCGACACCGTGTTCGGCGGTGCCGGTCTTCGCAGCAATACTGACGCCGCTGATTTTACCGTCGTTACTGTAGGTGCTTTCGGCGGCGACCATCATGTCGCGCAACTGGGATGCAGTGAAGCGAGACATCGCCGTCTCAGCAAGCTCGGGCTCGAAGCCGCCCAGCACGGAGAGGTCCGGCGCCAGGATGTTCCGAACCATTTGGGGTTTCATCCGCCGCCCTCCGTTGGCAATGGTCGCGGCGATCATCGCATTCTGCAACGGGCTGAGCGCTACATCACGCTGGCCGATGCCGGACTGTTGCAAGGCGGCGACGTCGGGAATGTCACCCAGAGTGGACGGCGTCACCACGATCGGAATGGTGAGATGCTGCTGCCCGATGCCGAGTAGTTGAGCCTGCTTGCGCAGGTCGTTCTCGCCGACGGTGGCGACCAGCTGGGCGAAGGCGGTGTTGCAGGAGCGCACCAGCGCCTCTTGAAGAGTCGCGGTGACGCCGCGGCCGCAAGAATTGTCAGCGAAGTTGCGCAGCAACGTCGAGGTGTCCTGCAGCTGCAAGGCAGCCGTCGCGGTCAGCGGTGTGTCCGGGGTGGCCCTACCGGTCTCCAGCGCAGCCGCGGTGACCACGAGCTTGAAGGTCGATCCCGGCGGGTAGGTCGCCCCGACCGCCCGGTTGGTCAGCGGCGAGCCACGCTCCGGCGACGTGAACGCGTTCCAGGCAGTCTCCTGCTCCGCGCCGCCGTGCGCAGACAGCCGGTTCGGGTCGTAGGAGGGGGTGGAGGCCATCGCCAGGATCTCGCCGGTACTGGGCTTGACCGCCACCACCGCGCCGCTGTAGCCACGGCGGGTCAGCTGCTCATAGGCCATCCGCTGGACTATCGGGTTGATGGTGAGTTCGACGCTGCCCCCGCTGGGCGTCCGCCCGGTGATC
Organism: Actinomycetota bacterium; assembly: GCA_030862405.1. GTDB lineage: Bacteria > Actinomycetota > Actinomycetes > Mycobacteriales > Pseudonocardiaceae. The sequence goes on from JALZDU010000307.1 coordinate 26,924, forward strand.
AGGTCCGAAAGCCGCCGCACGAACAGCCGGTCATCGGAGCCGTTGAGCACCGAGTCCATCGCGTTCTCGATGCCACCGGCGCCGTAGCGCAGCGAGTAGTAGCCGGTGACGGGGGCGTACAGCGGGCCGTCGAGGTAGGTGCGCTGGAAGCGCAGCTGCCCGCCGGTCTCCACCGAGCTGGCCACTGAGAGCCCACCGGCGACGATCTGCCCACGCTGCCTGCTGTACTCGTCGAGCAACACCCGTCGGTTGCGTGGGTCGCTGCGGTAGGTGTCAGCGCTGACGACCTGGATGTAGGTGGCGTTGGCCAGCAGCAAAACGATCATGCCCATGACGGCCAGCGCTACCCGGCGAAGCGGTGTGTTCACGGGCGCTGCACCATCTCGGTGCGTGCCTCGGCCAGCGGAGCTACCGGTTTGCGCGGTACCGACGGAGCTGCCGGCGACCGCGCCGCATGGGATATCCGCAACAGCAACGCCACCAGGATGTAGTTGGCCAGCAGCGAAGACCCGCCGTAGGACAGGAACGGCGCGGTGAGCCCGGTCAGCGGGATCAGCTTGGTCACCCCGCCGACGACGACGAACACCTGCAGGCCGACCGCGAACGACAGCCCGGCGGCGAGCAGCTTGCCGAAGGTGTCCCGGACGGTGAGCGCGGTGCGCATTCCCCGCATTACCAGCAGCAGGTAGGTGAACAGCACAGCGGCCAGCCCGACGAAGCCCAACTCCTCGCCGATCGCGGCGGTGATGAAGTCGGTGTGCGCTGCGGGCACCAAGTCAGGACGGCCCGCACCCAGGCCGGTACCGAACACCCCGCCGGTGCCCAGGCCGAACAGTGACTGTGCCATCTGATAGCCGGCGCCGTCGTAGTCCGAGAACGGATCGAGCCACGCGGTCACCCGGCGCTGCACGTGCGCGAAGAGCATCCCCGAAACCATCGCGCCAACGACGAAGAAGATCAGCCCGATCACCATCCAGGCGGCCCGTTCGGTGGCGATGTAGATCAGTACCAGCACGATGCCGAAGTACAGCAGCGAGGTTCCCAGGTCCTTCTCGAGCACCAGGACACCCAACGAGAGTCCCCACGCCATCAGCAGCGGGGCGAGGTCTCGGGCCCTCGGGAACTCCATGCCGAGCACGCTGCGGCCCGCAGTGGTGAAAAGGTCCCTCTTGGCGACCAGGAAAGCGGCAACGAAGATCATCAGCAGGATCTTGGCGAACTCGCCCGGTTGAATACCCAACCCGCCGAACCGTAGCCAGATCTTCGCACCGTTGACTTCGGAGATGGCGCTGGGTAGCAAACCGGGCAGGGCCAGCAGTACCAGCCCGGCCAGCCCGCAGGTGTAGCCGTAGCGAGCCAGCATGCGATGGTCGTGGATCAGTACCAGAACCGCCACGAACAGCCCCAAGGCGAGCGCGGTCCAGGCGATCTGATTGGGAACGTTGCCATCCGGGATCGGGTCGCCGACCGATACGGCCGCAGTCGCCTCCGCCAGATCGAGCCGGTGGATGAGCACCAGGCCCAGACCGTTGAGCAACGCGACGCAGGGCAGGATGAGCGGGTCGGCATACGGAGCCAGCAACCGCACCGCGATATGGGCGGCGCCGAACAGGGCTAGGTAGGCGGCGCCGTAGTAGAGCAGTGAACGGGTTACCTCCTGCTGTTGATTGAGCTCCACCAACACCAGCGCGGTGGTCACCACGACCGAGGCGAAGGCCAGCATGATCAGCTCGAGGCCGCGCTTGGTGGACGGCGCGGTCGATGGGTCGGTGTCCTGGACGGGTGCTGGAGTGGCCATCAATTAGCTCACCGTCCGGCAGTCGACTCCGGGTTCAGAGGGTGTCTCCGGAATCGGCGTGCCGGTGATCGCGGGTTCGGGGTGCTGGCCGGACAGCTGCCCACCGGGAGGCGGGCCCGGCGAACTCGAAGGGATGGGCGGGGATGGTTGCTCAACGGCGGTCGCCCCAACGCCGGTCCGCGGGCACGGCGGCAGCAGATCATTGGTCCGCAGCCGGCCGATGATCTCACGAGCACCATCCAGTCCCTTGTTGCTGATCATCCCCCGGCGTACTTCTGTCCGGACGTGTGGTTGCAGGCCCTGCAGAAATATCGTTTCGCAGCGTCGGGCACCATCCCGGCAGCTACCTTCAGCGCGGGTGTGTAGCGGTAGGCCGAAGACCTGACCCCGGACTCCCTGAAAGATCACCACCTCGCCGCTGCTGGTCGCCCCCACGTAGTACTGCCGGAGGACCAAGATCGAGCCGATCGCGGTGACGGCGCCGAGCAGCACCACCACCACTGCCAGACCAATCAACGTGCGCCGCTGCTTTCGACGGCGCAGCTCGGGATTGGGCGCAGCGGGCTCGATCCGTTTGGGCTCGGGGCGTGGCAGTGTGGTTGTCGCGGCCCGGGCGGCTGCCGAATCCGGCTGTGGATCCTCGACGCCGTCGCCGGCGGCCCCGGCGATGATGGGCGCGTCCTCGCCGTACTCGACATCCACCACGTCGGCCACGATGCAGGTGATGTTGTCCGGCCCACCACCCTTGAGTGCCAGCTCGATGAGCCGGTCGGCGCAGGCCTGCGGGTCGGGGATGGTCAGCCCTTCGGCAAGCGTCTCGGTACTGACCACCCCGGATAGCCCATCGGAGCACAGCAGGTAACGGTCCCCGGCGCGGGCCTCCCGGACGGTGAGCGAGGGCTCCACCTCGTGCCCGGTCAATGCCTTGAGCAGCAGCGAACGTTGCGGATGGTGACTGGCCTCATCCTCGGAGATCCGTCCCTCGTCGATCAGCGATTGGACGAAGGTGTCGTCGTGCGTGATCTGGCTGAGCGCGCCGTCACGCAGGAGGTAGGCGCGCGAGTCACCGACATGGACCAGACCGATCTTGTTTCCGGCGAAGAGCACCGCGGTCAACGTGGTGCCCATACCCTCTCGTTCCGGGTCCTCCCGGACCAGCTCGCTGATCGCGGCGTTGCCGGCGAGGGTAGCTTCATGGAGTTGGTCCAGCAGGTCGTTGCCGGGTTCGTCGTCGTCCAACGGGGCGAATGCCGCAATCACGACCTTGGCCGCCACCTCGCCTGCCGCGTGACCACCCATCCCGTCGGCCAACGCGAGCAAGCGCGGACCCGCGTAGACCGCGTCCTGGTTGTTCTGCCGAACCAGGCCGCGGTCGCTTCGGGCGGCATAGCGCAGAACCAGAGTCATGAGCGCAGCTCGATCACCGTCTTGCCGATACGGAT
>JALZDU010000310.1 GCA_030862405.1 Actinomycetota bacterium
GCCCAGCCCGGCCTCGCCACCACCGCCTGGGATCCCAACCCCGGACCCAGCACCAGGCCACCCGGCACGGCCGAATCCATCCAGACGCCACCGTGGTGGCGACGATGGCCACCACCTCGACGCATCATTCTCACCGCCGGCGCCCTGGTCACCCTCGCCGTCGCTGGGGTGATCTGGCTGAGCCTCGGTCGTGATCTCGCCGACGTCGAACCGCCCCAGTTCACCATTGACCCCCTCACCCAGCAACTACGCAGAGGCGAGCCCTGTAATCTGGTCGATACCGCCGCGTTAAAACAATTCGGCAGGCCAGATCTGGTGCCCGGCCCCTACCTGAATACTTGCGAGGTCGCCATCGATATCCCCAGTGGTGACGTCGATCTCCGGATAGCCTTCGACGATCCCAAGCCGGTGTCGGACTTCGACGGGCCACGCGAGCAGAGGGGTAACGTATTCCTCTTTCCTCAAGGCCTCGAAGGGGACAATTGCCAGGACCGGCTGGTACTAGCCGAGGACCAGCCCGTGATATACGTCGCCAGCTACAACTACAACCGCTACCCAGGCGATCTGTGCGCGATCACCAGGGTCGCGACGGAGGCTGCCCTGGCAAAGCTGCAGCAGAACGGAGGTATCACCTATTCTCCCAACCGCCTCGCGGCGTACTCCCACGCCGGTGCCGACGCTTGTGTCCTGCTCGACCAGACGATCCTCAGCAAGATTGCAGGCTTCAACCCAAACGGCCTGTCACCCATCGAACTCCACTGGCAATGCGACTGGGAAGACGACTCCAATGGCAATGCCATCTCACTCACCCTCGGGCTGGAAAATAGTGGCACCATAGACTACTACGGAAGAACAATGGAACGCTGGGACCTTGACGGGAAAACTGTATTCATCAGCCGTCCCGGGCCGCAAGAATGCGATGCTATTCTCCTGCACCGGTCCACCTCCACCGCCACGGAGACGCTTATTATGGAGGTCGAAGCCCCGCTGGCCACCGAGGAACCCTGTGCCCTGGCCAGAGAACTCGTGACTGCCGCCGACAAACGACTCCCTCTTTGATCTCGCGATCGAATTTCATGGCGCGCACGATAACCGGGACCTTCAGACCTTTCCTGCGACGGGTGGACGCACCGATGCTGTGGGGTGGACTGGTCGTAGCCCCGTGGCCTTAGATGAGCGGTGATCAGCACGTGAAGGATAGTCCCTCGCCGTAGTGACCGACGTAATCTGCGGACCCGCTGCCCTGAGAGTTGCGGCCCCGGCACCTGGACGGGGGTGCCGAGGCCTGGTTGTGACCTTGGAACTGGGCTTATAACCCAGGCGGGGGGCTGTGCCTGAAGCGGAAGGGTCACAGGCTCGCGCCCAAGTATGCGGATGTCTGATAGCCACCTCGGCGGCGTCCGCCTACCCCTCGTCTGCGTGCTCGCGGATGTAGCGCACCAGGGCAGAGTTCAACTTGGGTCCCTTCAGGGCCACCCACTCTTACCAGCCATTTCTTTCCGTGGTGTGATCTTCGTAGCTACCGCGTCAATCGCTGGGTGACTATTTGAGTGACTACGCAACGCCGTTGTTGGGGAAGATGCGATCCATCGCCGGCGCGCCCTCCTCCATGACGGGGCGGATCTGCCGGCGGTAGACGGTCTCGGTGACGGCCGTCCGCTGTGACCGACCAGCCGGGAGATGTGCTCGATCGGGAGGCCCGAGTCGGACAGCAGCGACACGAAGCTGTGCCGCATCTCCCGTGGCGTCCACTCCTGCGCGACCAGCCCGGCTGCCGCAATGACGGACCGGAAAGCGCGGCGAACGTTGTGTGCATCGAGTGGCGTGCCAACGGTTGAGGTGAACACGAGGTTGCTCTCGTTCCAGCGGGCGCCGGCCTTGGCCTTGTCGGCGGCTTGCCGAGTGCGGTGCTGCCGGAGCGCCTCGACGCAGCGGTTCGGCATCCGCAGGCGGCGTCGTGATCTCCGGGTCTTTGTGTCGCCGCCGCGCGGTCGGGCGTTGCCAGGTCGAGGAGATGGCGCTTCGGCTCCCGCTGTGGTCGAGAGACGGAGCATTCCCGGAGCGGACCACTTGTTCGTCGCCGTCTCGCGCTGGCACCCGCCAACACCAATCAGCAGCTCACGCGGCATAGGACGACACAGGATGGTGGGGGAGGGCCCGTCAGATCCGCTTTCGGGACGAGGTGATCAGTGCCTGTCACAGCTCGGCCGTCGGTCGTCCGGCATGCCGGATCAGAGG
>JALZDU010000313.1 GCA_030862405.1 Actinomycetota bacterium
GTGAGATCAACGTGCTCGGGTTCGTGACCCTGGTGCATGTCCTTGTCCATGGCGCGAGCTCCTTGCGCCCGGGCCGCTACATCACGTAACAGGTGTTCCTACCGCAAATTAGCAGGCCAGCGCCCTCACTGTACAGCTATAATCCGGACAAAATATCTCAGTTTGGGGCAAAAAGTGTGATAAGACGATGATGCTTTCCTGCTGAAGTATGACTCATGTGGTTGACATGTATGTATGAGTACGCAACCATGGCAGCATTTCCATCGAGCACTGTACATCTGGTAGCCGGATTACGGTCATACCGACACTCTACGTAGCAGCTATACGTCAGCGAGCTACCAATCCGGCAGCGAGCAGACGCTGAGCATGTCGATCGACATCGCACCGAAGCGCGACACGCTTGCTCAGTGCCGAGTACTGCCCAAGAGGAAGGTTGAGTCAGATGCCACCGACGAAAGGCCCCGCGACCGATCAAGACCGCGCAGCGGCCACAGCCGGCCGCGGCCACGGAGCATTAGAACGAGTGACGGTCAACCTCACCCCTCGCGCCTGGCACGCCCTGGAGGCGACGGTCCAACGCACCGGCGACACCAAGACAGAAACCATCAATCGCGCGCTTCAGATCTATAACTACCTCGACGAGCTCATGCACTCAGGCGGCGCGGTCTACGTCCAAGACCCCAACGGAAAGCCAGAACGGCTAAAGATCTTCTGATTGCTGGACCGGTCCCAGCGCGGTAGTTAAGTAGCCGATAGTTAAGCAGTCGGTGGAACTGGCGTATCAGGCATCAGGCGGGACCGGACAGACGTTCCGGTTTCAGGTGATGCTTGACGGTGACCGACGGCGCTCGGCGCACGGACCGGCGGCCGTCGCTCGACGCGGCATCCGATGAGGCTGGAAAGCTTGCCGCCCGTGGAAGGTTGAGGGGGTGACCGGCCGGTCAGCCGGTCTGATCGTCTGATCGGTCGGGGGTATCGAGCATGGCCAGCAGCTGCGTCAGGGCGTCGCGGTGTGCCGGGTTGACCCGGCCCAGCGCCGCAGCCAACTCACCGGTGGGGTGGGCAAGTGCGTGGCCCGCCTGACCCAGTATCGCAAGGTCGGCTGCGGGCACACGCACGCTGTATGCGTGGGGTGAGTCAGCATTGCAGGCCACTCGGTGACCGGAGGAGCCGCGGTAGGGGTGCAGCTGCTGATTGAGCGCATCCCAGAGCCGGTATAACGCGGCCAGCGCAATCCGATTGGCCAGCGGGGCCGGCAGCACCCGCCCCCGGCCATTTGCGGGGGGTGTCGCGGCTTCGACCCTCGCCAGGCCCTGCAGGAGGTCTTCCGCCGCGGGCAGCAGTGTCAGGGCCGCCCCCTCGGCCGCCACCACCGTCACCGTGGGGCGCTGTGCCGGGGGCAACCCCATGGGCGGCGGTCGGTCAGTCACCCGGGGGCGCTGAGCCGTAGGGACGATCAGCTCACCGGCGGCGGCACCTGACGCCGTCGGTACGGGGCGCGGTGGGGCGGCCATTAGAACTCCTGGCTAATCCAGTGATTTCATGCCCCCAGGGGTTTGGTTAACCACCTCGTAAGCATGCTGCCATTACGGCTGATGGCTTAACCTGTTCCCATCCTTGTCGCCCCTCGGCAACAGCGCCACTACCCAAGTTGGGCCAATCAGGTGATCTCAGATAAGCGACGTAGGAGGAAACCGATCAGGACCACTGTCGAGCATTAGGCGGGGCCTTCGTATGTGATGACACGTATCGCCGTATCTGCCTCTCTTGTAAGCCCTCGGCCACGTTCCGGGCGATGCGCCACCGCCCGTCGGTGCCCTCCAATCCCTGAGCAGGTTCGACGTCCTGTCCGGCGATCAACGCCAGCCGCGCTGCCCGGACGATACGGTGCCGGTTGTGACTCCGAGCGCACCGAATCGGCGGTGCGGAGATTCATCCAGGATGACCGGCTGATGCGCCTGCCTGCACAGCGGTCTCGCCGTGTTGCGGTACTCGAGCACCTCGTGCAGTCGTTTCAGTCAGGGCTGCGCTACTCCGAAAGGAGGTCGACAGGGTGCTACGCGAATGGTGTGCTGGTGGTGAGGCCGACCATGTCAGCCTGCGACGGTGCCTCGTCGACGAAGGCCTGCTCTCGCGGGAGTGCGGTGAGTACAGGCGCTCTGGCGGCTGGGTTGACGTGCTGAGTTCTTAGCGATACGCCGACGACCACGCTGGCGCCAACGGCTTCCGTGGCGCTACGTGTCGTCCCACTAGCGATCGGGCTGTCTAAGGTCGCTCTCAGGCTGGGGGTCCACACTGATCGCATGCGCATCCTCGTGGTCGATGATGACCGGGCGGTTCGAGAATCGTTGCGCCGGTCGTTGCAGTTCAACGGCTACACCGTGCAGCTGGCGGGCGACGGCCAGCAGGCCATGGACGTGCTCGCCACGCAGCGCCCGGACGCCATGGTGCTCGACGTGATGATGCCGAGGGTGGATGGTCTGGAGGTGTGCCGGCGGCTCCGCGGCGGCGGAGATGACCTGCCCATTCTCGTGCTCACCGCGCGGGACGCGGTCTCCGATCGGGTCGCGGGGCTGGACGCCGGTGCAGACGACTACCTGCCCAAGCCGTTCGCGCTGGAGGAGCTGCTCGCTCGATTGCGCGCACTGCTGCGCAGGTCACCGCCCGACAATGTGGTCGGTGTCAGCCCGACACTGTTCTTCGCCGACCTCGTCCTCGACCAGGGCACCCGTGAAGTTACCCGCGGTGAGCGCCGGATCAGCCTGACCCGTACCGAGTTCACTCTGCTGGAGCTGTTCATGCGCCACCCCCGGCAGGTCCTCACCCGCGGTCGTATCCTGGAAGACGTCTGGGGCTACGATTTTCCCACCTCCGGCAACGCCCTGGAAGTCTACGTCGGATACCTGCGGCGCAAGACCGAGGCCGCCGGTGAGCCGAGACTGATTCACACTGTCCGAGGGGTGGGTTACGCGTTGCGGGAGACGCCCCCGTGACCCAAGCAGTAACCAACGCAGTGACCGACCCAGCAACCCCGGCAGCCGACCCGAACTTCGGGAATCGGCGGATGTCGCTGCGCACCAGGGTCACCGCGTTCACTGCGCTCTGCGTCGGCAGTGCCGTCGCCCTGGTGTCACTTGCCGGATTCTTCACCGTCCGCACCAGCCTCTATGACCAGCTCGACGCCACACTGCTGCAGCGTGCTGATTCGCTGCGCAGCACCCTGGCCACTGCCGAGCAACTCGGTGGCATACCGGAAAGTTTCTTCAGCGCGGCCGACATCAGGGTCGGCCTGCTCGAACGCAGTGGGCGTGGCGTGGTGGGCGGCAACCTGGCGCTGGGTCCTGATGAGCTCGCTGTAGCGCGAGGGGAACAGCCCCAATCGCTGCGCACCGACCAGGCGCGCGATCTGCGGGTCGCCGCCGTGCCGGCGGGTTCGGGCGCCGCGCTGGTGGTGGCCCAGGGGCTGGACACCACGCGGGACACGCTGTCCCGGCTCGGTCTGGTCTTCATCCTGGTTGGGGGAGCCGGCGTGCTGCTGGCTGCGGCCGCGGGCACCGCGGTGGCCCAGGCCGGGCTGCGCCCGGTTCAGCGGCTGACCGAAGCGACCGAGCGGGTGGCTCGTACGGGCGATCTGAAACCCATCGCCATCTCCGGCGACGATGAGCTCGCCCGGCTCACGGGCAGCTTCAACAGCATGCTCGGCGCGCTGGCGGAGTCCCAGGAACGCCAGCGCAGGCTGGTCGCCGATGCCGGGCACGAGCTGCGCACCCCGCTGACCTCATTGCGCACCAACCTGGAACTGCTGGCTGCCTCCGACCGCCCCGACGCTCCTTCGCTGTCCGAACAGGACCGCAAAGAGATCTCCGACGACGTACGTGCCCAGGTGGAAGAGCTGTCGACACTAGTCGGGGACATTGTCGAGCTAGCCCGCGAGGACGCCCCTCAGGTGGTGCACGAACCGTTGGAGCTGCCGGAGGTAGTGGAGCGGGCGCTGGCCAGGGCGGGCCGTCGGGCACCGGATGTCCGCTTCGACGTCGAGCTCATGCCGTGGAGCATGCTCGGTGACGCCAACGCATTGGAGCGCGCCGTGCTCAATCTGCTCGACAACGCTGCCAAGTGGAGCCCCAGCGACGCGACGGTGACCGTGCGGCTGGAGCCGACGGGCCACGGCACGGCGATATTGAACGTGGCCGACGCCGGGCCAGGGATCGCTGAAGTCGACCTTCCCTACATCTTCGAGCGGTTCTACCGCTCGCCAGCCGCCCGCACCCTGCCCGGCTCGGGGCTGGGATTGGCCATCGTGGCGCAGGTCGCTGCCCGCCACGGCGGTAAGGTGCGGGCTGGCCGAAGCTCGACGGGCGGTGCGCTGATGACCCTCGAACTGCCCGGTCGATCATCCACATAACACCCCCAGGGGCCTCACATGGAAATCTCAGAAAACCAGTACACCCTAGGCACATGACCGACGAGACGCCGCGATCGGCGCGACCTGGCGACCCTGACCCCTCGTGGCCGGGCCCCGGTCAACCGGGACCGTCCTGGCAGCCGGGGCAGAGCTCAGCATCGGGATGGAGCAGGCCCTACGGTTCCCCACCCTATGACAGCGCTCCCACGGAGGCTTGGGGCGCCCAGCCCGGTGGTATGGCACCACCCACTGCCCCGATCGGCATGCCGCCAGGTTCTCCCGGGCCGCGCGGCGGCGGGCTGGTCAAGGGCGCCGTGGTGCTGGCGTTGATGGTGGGGCTGGCCGCGGGCGGCGTCGGGGGCGTCGTCGGCTACCAGTTGGCCGGCACTGGATCTGGTGTGATCAACGCGCTCGATCAGCCCACGGTGGGAGCCTTGCCAGCCGCGAACCTGCCGGGTGGGTCGGTCGAGCAGGTGGCGCAGAAGGTGACGCCCAGCGTGGTCCAGCTCCGGATACGCGGTCCTCGAGTAGACGGCGACGGTAGTGGAATCGTGCTCAGCACCGACGGCCTGATCCTGACCAACAACCATGTCGTGGCGCCGGCCGTGGCCGGTGGCGAGCTCGTTGCCGTCTTGCAGGACGGCCGTTCAGCGCCGGTCGAGATCGTCGGTCGCGCGCCCTCTTTCGACGTTGCGGTGGTGCGGGCCCAGGACCTGGACGGCCTGGTCCCCGCTCAGTTGGGCAGCTCCCGCGACGTCCGGGTCGGCCAGGAAGTGGTGGCGATCGGCTCGCCATTGGGCTTGTCCGGCACTGTGACCAGCGGCATCGTCAGCGCTCTTGACCGGCCGGTGCGGGCCGGCGGCGCGGGCAGCGGTCAGGACACCGTGCTCGACGCCCTCCAGACCGACGCCGCGATCAATCCGGGTAACTCAGGTGGGCCGTTGACCGACATGCAGGGTCGCGTGATCGGCATCAACACCGCCATCGCCTCACTGGGGGTTGGTAACGGGCAGGCCGGCTCGATCGGGCTGGGC
>JALZDU010000327.1 GCA_030862405.1 Actinomycetota bacterium
GGCGACGCCTGCGCGGTTCAGCCGCCTTGATCCCCGGAAGACGTAGCCGGGCTCCCGGTCGCCTTTTTGCTCACATCGCTAAGACCGGAACCAAGTCGATCCTCGGTGTGTCCTCCTTCGGACATTCCGCTTGAAAGGTCTTCTCCGGAAGTGGATGGCGATTGGCCAACTTTGTGCGGCCCCTGCGGGGCTAGGTCGGCGTCGCCCACACCGTGGCGCTCCTCGTCGGTGACCTCGCGGGGTCCGACATCTGATTTACCGGTACCACCGCGTTCCTGCTCCAGCTGGTCCTGGCTTTTGCCAGTCATCTGGCGACCAGGCTGCCCCGGCAAGTCTTTGTCGTCGTACGGAGGGAGCGGACGGTCGCCGCCACCGGGATGCTGCTCGCCTCCGGAGTGAACGTTTGGCTCCCGCGGGTAGCGAGCACCCGGCACTTCCGGTCCTTGCTCTGTCATAACAGGCTCCTTTACCCATCGACGTGGTGGACTTGACAAGTCGCCGGTCGGCCCCGGTCCTCGCGGTGCGGCATCCCTCCCCGTGCTGGGGTCGACCTATAGTTGGTGCAATACCCGAGTGTGAGTACCCGATCGGCGCCAGTGGCAAACGCATCGACGGGTACCCAATCAGAGAGCGCGCGCGCCGCGGGTGCCTGCACCCCTACGCTGGCTCTCCGGATGGCGGCCGCTGGCGTCGTAACTGCCGAAGCAGGCGGCCACGCGGGTGGCGGGTAGACACTACTTGAAGGTGTCTTTGACCTTCTCGCCCGCCTGCTTGAGATTCCCCTTGGTCTGGTCAGCCTTGCCTTCGGCCTTGAGCTCGTCATCGTCGGTCGCCCTGCCGGCAGCCTCTTTACCCCTGCCTTGAACCTCTTCAGCCTTGTTCTTGGCCTTGTCGGCAAGACTCATGACAATTCTCCTTCGTGATTAAGAGGTACCGATTGGAGGCCGATATTGCTCAGGTCTGCGTCCGCTTTTCGTCTCCAGCTTGGATGTTGCTCGGGGGCGCATCAGCGGTAACTGGATCGGGCTCTTGCTCGCCCACCCCCGTATTCGCCTGTTCGCCAATGTTGTCGACGCGCTCCTTGAATTCTTCTGCCGAAGGCGCCTTTCCCGACGGTGCGGAGGACTGGTGTTCACCCGGTTCGCTATCCTTGGCGAGTTCTTGCTCCCTCTGGTCTGGCTGGTTCATCCGCGCTGCTCCTCTCCATTGGGAAACACCTGGCACCACAGAACTACCCCGCTAGGATAGGCGCTAAACTTACGTACCGGCACCGATCAGTGTTACCCCAGATGAGTGAACCGACGTAGGCTGCGCAGTAGTTTTCTGCTCAGCGCGGTGGACCGCATGCCGGCGGCGTGACCGTCATCCTCGGCAGGCCGAGCTGTGAATTCAGTAGAGATGCACTCTCGGCAGGGTCGCCGTGCGCTGCAGTCTGGCCGGTCTGGGAGGATCTGGACTGTCGCCGGGCCGGAGCGGAGGGGATCACGTGGACACCAGCGAAGCACGCGGTCTGCAGGTGCAGCTGGCGGACGACCCGAATGACCGGGCCGCGGTTCCAACGGCGATCGAGCGGGCTGCGCGCGAGGAAGCGGCGCGCAATAATGCCGCCGAGAGCAAGTTGTCCGACGTCAGCTCCCTACAGGTCGGGCCGGCGGCCGCGTCAGTGTCCATGCAGCGAGTCCTGCATCGCGTGGTGATGCCCCGGGCCGATGATCCCCCTGACGTACGCCCGCTCTATCTGGATGAACCAGAGAACCTGCACGGTCGCACGCCTGAAGTCGTCTCTAGGTCAACGGTGCGGCTGCCGCCATGGAGCCAGCTGTCGTTCGCGACCTACTTCAATGCCTTCCCGGCCAGCTACTGGAAGCGCTGGACCCGGGTGGAGGAGGTGGCGCTACGGCTTTCCGTGCAGGGCGGCGGGCGGGTGGATCTCTACCGCTCCAAGCCCAACGGCGATGTCGTGCACCTGGAGGGTAAGCAACTCGACACCGGCGACAGTGTGATCGAGCTGGAATTCCGGGAGTCGCTGGCGCCGTTCGAGGACGGTGGGTGGGTCTGGTTCGACGTCGCCACCGAGCGGGAGTCCCTGACCATCGCCGATGGCGCATGGATCATCGACGAGCCGCTGCGGGCACAACCGCTGGCAGTGGCGATCACGACCTTCAACCGTCCGGCTGACTGCGTCACCGCGCTGGCTGCGCTGGCCGAGGACCAGGTGGTGCTCGATGTCGTCGCGAAGGTGATCGTGGTTGATCAGGGCAGCGTCAAGGTACGCGATCATCAGACCTTCGCCACTGTCGCGGCCCAGTTGGGGGATCGGCTGGTGGTGATCAACCAGGACAATCTCGGCGGTTCTGGTGGGTTCACCCGCGGCATGCTTGAGGCACTGCGCACCCCTGGCGTCGAGCAGGTGATGGTGATGGACGACGACGTCCGGCTGGAGCCGGACAGCGTGCTGCGCGCACACGCCTTCGCCAGCGCGACGTCATCGCCGGTGATCGTTGGCGCTCAGATGCTCAACCTCCAGGCCCGCAGCCAGCTGCACGCCATGGGCGAGATCGTGGACGTGCGGACCAGTTTCTGGCGTCCGGCACCTGGGTCGGTCTACGAGCACGACTTCGCCAAGCTGACGCTGCGCCAGCAACGTTTGCTCCACGCCCGCATCCACTCCACCTATAACGGCTGGTGGATGTGTCTTTTCCCCCGCGAGGTGCTCGAACGCACCGGCCTGCCGCTGCCGCTGTTCATCAAGTGGGATGACGCGGAGTACGCGCTGCGGGCTGGTGAGTGCGGCTTTCCGACCGTCACCCTGCCCGGCTCGGCCATCTGGCACATGCCCTGGACCGACAAGGACGACGCGACCGACTGGACGGCGTATTTCCACCTCCGCAACCGGCTGATCACCCTGGCGTTGCACAGCCCGTATGACGTCCGCAGAGCGCTTGTGCAAGATGGCCTGCGCACCACCTTCAAGCATCTGATGGCAATGGAGTATTCGACCGTAGCGCTGCACAATAAGTCGATCGAGGATTTCCTCGCCGGCCCGGATGGTTTGTTCGATTCGTTACGCGATGCGTTGCCTGCCGTCCGTGCGCTGCGCGAAGGCTATGACGACGCCCGGATTCTTCCGTCGGCCCAGAAACTGCCGATGCCGTTATTCGATCCGGTGCGCGTCGAACAACTGCTCGAGCCACCGGTGCGCCCGGCGGCCATCGTCAAGCGCGCGCTGTCCACGGTCTCCCATCACCTGCGCTCGCCAGCGCCGCCGAGCCGGGAGCGCCCCCAGATCAACGTGCCGGCTCGTAACGCCCGGTGGTTCCTGCTCGGCATGGTGGATTCGGCCACGGTTTCGAACGCTGATGGCAGCGGAGTCGCTTTCCGCAAGCGGGATCCGCAGCAGTTCCGCGCCTTGCTGGCGCGCACTGTGGTGCTCTACCGCAGGCTGGTGGCGGAGTGGAGCGTGACAGTGGAGCACTACCGTGCTGCGGTACCCGAGCTCACCTCCGTCGACTCCTGGGAACAGATGTTCAAGGCCAGCGACCGGATTGCCGGCTCCGCCGGTGGGGAACCGGGACGGTGACCTCGCTAGCCGCTGAGCCACCAATGCCGGGAACTAAACGTGCATCGGCTCTTCCCGCTTAGGGGCTGTCAGCGGCGTTGGGCGCGGCAGGTGGGGGACTGGTGTTCCTGGCCGCGCACCGAGCCCTGATCGATGACGCTTACATCACCCTGAACTACGCACGCACGCTGGCCCAACACGGGCAGTGGGCCTTGGAGCCCGGGCACCAGTCGAACACAGCGACGTCACCGCTGAACGTGCT
>JALZDU010000334.1 GCA_030862405.1 Actinomycetota bacterium
AACTTGCGCAGCTGAACGTCACTTAAAGAAACGTCTGCCAGCCAAGGTTGCTGGCCCGTCCAATATCGGCAACTACCTCGCCAAGCTGGGAATAGACGCCACCGCCGGCCTCGGGGTACGGTACAAAGACCTCCACGGGACTAACGAAAGAATCGAATTAGCCACCATTCCAATAGTACAAGCAATTTATCATGAAGCTGTGCTTAGGCTGCTAAGTCCACAGCTTCAGCTCGACGCTGGACGGTAAATCAGAATGCAAGATGGGTATCTGGTTCCAAGTGGATGGTAGCGCGACGGAAGAAGGATTGTTACCCCGTCGTGGAGCTACCTTGAAAGAAGCGTCACATCAGGCATTTCTAGCCCGTCGCACCCTATACCTCCGCCGCGCTGGATGAGCATCAGCTAAAGAGGCTTCGCCTCGGACCGCCGAGGTGGTGGCTGGGTTGGTGGATGACGCTGCGGTGAGGTGAGTCCAGGCTGGCGGAGTTGAGTTGGCTGCTGCCTGGGGGTGGGCCATGGCGACCCGTGTTGTGACCGTGAGTGACATCCTGGACGGGCATGTTGGTCTGGATTTGGAGTGTTTCGACCGGATTTACCTCAACGGCTGGGTGCCGAACTTGCAGGTGCCTGGCCAGGTGGTCAGTTTCTTGACCCGGCATCTGGGGTTCCCGATTCCGTCTCCGGCGATCCTGGAGCGCATCGGGCTGCGGTTTCGGCGGGCGGTCACCGAGTTCGCCGCTGAGGGCGACATCCCACTGATCCGCTTTGCCAGGGGAGAGCGCAAGCTGGAGGTGATGCGCCCGCATCTGGACCGGTTGACTCGACAGGGACGGACCGGGGTGGCTGCGATCGGGATCGCTCAGGAGTTCCAACGGGTGTTCACCGGCACCACTTATCACTCCGACGCCGGTGGTGGTGGCCTCCCGCGGTTCGGCTACGCCAAGGCCGACCGGCGGGTGACCGCCTACTACTTCTATCTGGTTGATGAGGTGTTCGGGCCGGCGTTCATCAAAGTTTGTGCGTATTTCCCGTACCCGATCAAGATATGGCTTAATGGCCATGAATACGCCAAGCGTGCGGCGCGTTGCGCGGGGATCGCTTTCACCGAGCTGGACAACGGGTTCGCTGCCACCGAGGACCTCACAGGGTTGCAGCGCATCTGCGACAGTCTGGGGCCGGACACGATCACGGTGTTCTGTGAGCGCTGGTGGGCGAGGTTGCCGCTGCCGTTGACCGAGGCCGATCGGGCTGCCGGCTACTGGTGGGACATCTCGATGCGCCAGGTGGAGGTCTCGCGCACCATCGTCTTCGACGGACCGCGGGCCGCCCGAGGGTTCTTCGAGGCATTGTGCACCGACAACCTCGACATCGGCCGGCCCGAGGAAATGCAGATCATCTTCGGCCGCCGGGTAGCCACCCCACCCCTGGGGGGCTATCGCAGCCGGCTGCTGCGCCGCGGCGACGAGGTGACCCTCAACGCCTTCTTCCGGCACTCCCGGGTCAAGTCCTACCTCAAATGCGGCCGGGCGTTTCGCATCGAGACTGTCATCAACGACACCAGCGATCTCGGTGTGCTGCGCCGTCTGGAGCACCTGGAGGAAATCTCGCGCAAAGCCCGTGACGTCAACCGCCGCATGCTCGATGCTTTCCGTGTCGGTCAGGGTTGTGTCCTTGCGAGCCCAGCCTTTGAGCGGGTCGCGCGACCCACCCTCGTGGACGGTCGGAGGGCCCCGGCCCTGCGGTTCGGCGACCCTCGGGTCATGGCCCTGGCCGGCGCCCTGTGCGCCGTCGTGCACACCATCACCGGGTTCACCAACCGGAGCCTTCGCGCCCAGGTTGCCACCCTGCTCGGTGTCCCGTACTCCATGAGCCAGATGAGCTATGACCTGCGCCGACTCCGCCTCAAAGGCCTGATCACCCGACTACCGCACACCAACACCTACGTCCTCACCGAAGACGGCCAGCGAGTCGTGATCTTCTACACCAAAGTCCACAACCGGCTGCTGCGACCGCTGCTGGCCGCCCACGACCCACCCGCACCACTACCCCTACGCCAAGCCCTCCGAGTCATCAATCACCACATCAATGACTACATCGCCGAGGCCCGTATGACCGCATAAAAACTTGGCTCAAATGTCAAACACCTAGCGTCCAAGGGTCGCTAGGGCGCCTCGCGGCGCACTAAGTACAGCTCGCGGTCGATCATCGCGTGCCCGGCCTGCCCGGCGTAGGTCAAATACCCCGCTACCTGGCTGTTTCCACCGCCCCGCGGTAACCGGTGTACTGGCGCTGGGTTCCGACCGTCGCGGTGCCCTTGTTCACATCGCCGGTCTCATCGACCAGCAGCACCG
>JALZDU010000345.1 GCA_030862405.1 Actinomycetota bacterium
ACGAGGTCGGTTACGCCGGGCTGGTGTGGCACACCTACGACCTTGGTTGTGGCCCATCAGGCCTGCGCAATCCGAACGCGGTGATCGACACCTGGACTGGCGGGCTGCTGTTCGACATCGGCAAGGCCGTGGTGGGCGCCACCAACGGGCTGCACTACGCCCTTGCCGACGGAGGGTTGCTGGCCCCGCTGAAC
This sequence comes from Actinomycetota bacterium, assembly GCA_030862405.1. Classification (GTDB taxonomy): domain Bacteria; phylum Actinomycetota; class Actinomycetes; order Mycobacteriales; family Pseudonocardiaceae. Next base: position 195 of record JALZDU010000345.1, read on the forward strand.
GACCTGATCGTCTCGGGCACTGTCGCACTGTACGACACCGTGTATGCACCCTGGTTCGGGTTGATCGCGGTGCTGTTGGCGATCGTGATGTTCCGGTCCATCTGGCGAGGCGACCTCGCCACGGTCAGCAAGCGGGCGGCGTGGGCGCTGGCCGGCATCTGGCTGGCCGCAGCGACCTACCTCACCCCGCTGCTGTACACCCAGGTGCTTGATGGGGTGCTGGTCGAGGGCAGCAACCAGATCCGCACCGGGTTCCTGGACGAGGTCGGTATCGAGCAGCGCGATGCGCTGCCGACCCTGCTGCACGACCAAATCATTTACCGTAACTGGCTGCGTGGGGAGTTCGGTTCCCCGGACGGACCGCAGGCTGTCCAGCTGGGCCGGGACCTGGTCCACGCGCAGGCCTTCACCAAGCAGGAGATTGCCGACGGCGCGGATAACCCGGAATCCGGCGTCGCGGAACGGAAGAAGCAGGAGTACGAGGCAATCGCCGCCCGGACCGGCAGCGCCTACGGTCACTTCCAAGGCGTGGATGGCAACCGGATCGGCGTCGGGTTCCTGGCCGCTGTGCAGTCGCTGATGTTCGGCTTGTTCCAGTTTCTCGCCCAGGCAGCGTTGCTGCTGGCCCAGATTCTGCTGCGAGTGGTCATCCTGCTGGGCCCGGTCATCGGCCTGATCGCAATCCTGTACCACGAACTGCTGCGTGGCGTCGGGCGCGTCGTCGGTGCCGCGCTGCTCAACGTCGTCGTGCTTTCGGCGCTGGCTGCGCTGCACACGTTGGTCATGGTGTGGGTATTCGACCCCTCCCGCAACATCTCGGTGCTCGCCGAGATGCTTCTCGCCGGAATGATCACGCTGGTGATGTTGCTGGTGTCCCGGCCGGTCCGCCGCATGTGGCAAATGATGGAGCTGTCGGTCGGTGCGGTGGGGGGTGCACTTCCCGCCGCCCCACCGGGTGTGCTGGCCCGGCTGCGACGGCGCAAGGCAGGTGTGGAGTCCACTCCGTCCGAGCGGTTCTGGGAGGAGACCCGCGAAGCCGAAGTTGATCAGGACGCACCGGCAGAACCGGTATCCGGGGGTCGCCTCCGACCGGAGGCAGCCGTACCGGTGGTCGTCGTGGCCGACCGATCAGACCGCCGTGGTGGTGGTCTGGCCACCCCGGTGCTCGGTCCCCGCAGCCCTGATGGGCCTGGCGCAGACGGTGAGGCGTCACCGAGCCGGCCCGACGAGATCGGATCCCGGCCAGTTCCGGCGGCTGCGCTGCCGACCGGATTCAGTTCCGCCGCATCCCGTCGCACTCGGCTCGGTGAGGAGCCGGTCTATGTGCCGTCGGCGTCGGGTAGTGATCTGCGCGCCCCCCGGCAAGCCGAGCTGGAGGAGGTGGCCGGCCGGCCGGTGTGGGTGGTGTACCGGCCCTCGGCTGGCCTCGAAGTCGGCGTGGAAGCCGCTGACGGTGACAGCGCCCGGGCCACGGACTGAGCGAAGGAGGTCAGCGCAGTGCCGATCCGCACCCACCGTGGCCGCGCGGCCGTCTACCGCGCGTTGTGGGGTTGGCCGCTGCGTTCCCCCAGGCACCTCGCCGGCACTGTGCTCGCGCTCGTCGCGATCGCCGTCGGCCTCGGGATTGCCCTGCCCGACAGCACGAGTAACACGAGTAAGAGGTCGATGGCTGCAGCGCCGGCAAGCAGCCCGCGGGCCAACTCGTTGGCTCCCGCATCCGGTATGGCGGTGCCCGGCTCGACCCCTAGCGCGCAGTCCCGGCCGCCTTCTTTCCCCAGCATCCCGGCCCCGACCGAGGCCCTGTTCGTTGCGAAGTCCTGGGTGGGCGCGTTCTTGACCGTCCCGGACGGCATCGACTCGGCCCGATGGGCCGAGCAGTTGAAGCCCTACACCACCGATGAGTTGCTCCCCGAACTGCGGTCTATCGACCCGGCCAATGTGCCCGAGGCGACGATCGCTGGTGAACCTCGAACGATCAGCTCGGGCGCGAGTTCAGCCGAAATAGATGTGCCGACCACCGGGGTGGTGATGCGGCTGCTGCTGGTCTCCACCCCGGCCGGGTGGCGGGTGGCCGGTTACCAGCGGGCGGGTTGAGCCGTGCGGCGGTGGTTGATCGGGCTCCTGATCGTCGGTTTGCTCGGTGGCCTCATCGCGGTGTCCGCAATCTCCGTCCTGCTCGGCGGGGTCGGTTCCGGCGACTGGAGGTTCGGGGTGCCGTGCGGCTCGGTGCTTGCTTCCACTGATCCCCGCGAGGCGCCACAGGTGGCCGTGCAGGTCAGCGACCTCGACGGCGAGCAACGGGCCATCGTCGACCTGATCATCGCGATCGGTAAGCAGCGCGAGCTGCCGCCACGAGCGTGGCAGATCGCCATCCAGGCCGGAATGACGGAGTCGCGGCTGCACAACCTCACCTACGGCGACCGGGACTCGCTGGGAATCTTCCAGATGCGCCCCTCGATGGGCTGGGGCAACGTCGCTCAGGTCACCGATCCCGGCTACCAGATCAACAAGTTCTACGACGTGCTGCTGACGGTGCCCAACTGGGAAACTCGGCGGCCAGGGGACATCGCGCAGGCCATCGAGCGATCCGCGTTCCCGTTGCGCTACCACCAGTGGGAACCGCTGGCCGTCAACGTGATCAGTGCCGTGGGCGGGAACGTCGCGGAGTTCGTGCCTGCCTCCTGTGTGGCGCCGCTCCCGGCGCCCTCCGAGGTCGCCGGGCGGGCAATGCAGTTCGCGCTTGGCGAGGTCGGCAAGCCTTACGTCTGGGGCGCCACCGGACCCCTTTCTTATGACTGCTCGGGGCTGATGTTGCGGGCCTACGAGTCAGCGGGGGTCACGCTGCCCCGAGTGTCGCGGCAGCAATACTGGGCCGGTGCACAGTTGCCGGTGCGCCAGGCACAGCCCGGGGACTTGCTGTTCTGGGCTTACGACACCTCGAACCCGGACAGCATTCACCACGTTGCGATGTACCTGGGTAACGGTCAAATGGTCGAGGCGGCCAACCAAACGGTGCCGCTGCGGCAGCGGGCCGTGAGCTTCGATGAGTACGAATTGATGCCACTCGCGGTCCGGCCCGGGGTGCCGGTCGCCGCGGAGGCCTGATATCCGGAGGTGACGGTGTACGCGTCGGACCCAATACCGCGACCGGCTGGTCGGCCGGCTTCGGCCACTCCGCTGAGGGACCATCTCGCGCTGGCGACGCTCGGGGTCAATGAGGGCTATGTCGTGCTGCCACGGTCGTTGGCCGAGGAGATGCCGCTGCCTTGGCAGCAGCAGATGGCCTACCTGATCGATGAGCTGCACCAGGCCTACGGTGATCTCCCGTGGCCCATCTACCGGGTGGTGCCCAGCCGCACCGAACGGTTGGTCGACCTCGATGAGGGCCAGCTCGCCGAGGCCGGCTACCTGCTAGAAATCGACGCCAGCGGTGAGCTGGTGTACCGGGACCGCGACGACACCGTGGTCACCGATCCACAGTCCCGGGAGGTCCTAGTCTCCTGCTTGGACCCGATACCCCGCCGTCCCTCCCAAGCGCCATTCGGAGCCGAATAGCGGTCAGGTGGGCTGGCGATCCGCTACCCGGCTCCGAATGGCGGGCGCGGTGCGGGCGCGCTCCGATACGAAGCTGTGCGCGAGGGCAGCTCCGCCCAGCAAGCCCAGGCCCTGTTGCCCGAGTCCCGCGTGACTGCGGCCTTCACCACGTCTCTGCGGTCTGCTGGGTAACCCCGACGTGCCCAGCCTGGACATCGACGTGCTGGTTATGGGCGACGACCGCGAGGCCACCGATCTGGTGTGCGCGCTAGCCGACGCGATACCCGGCGTACGCGGCATCTACGGTGGGCGGCTGCGCAATGCTGGCCAGGTGGAGGCGCTGAGCGCCAACCTTCTCGCGATCAACAAGCGATACCCCGCCCACGCTGGGATCCGGATCACCGACCTCATAACCCCCCGCGTGTCCGGCTCTCCTGACCGGTGTGTCCGGCTCACAAGTACGGTGTGTCCGCATCTCGAGCACACCGGATCGGCCCGACAGGTTCAGTCTTCTACCGTCTCCGCTCGTGGTATCCGAACTGCCCGACGATGCCCAGCGGTGGACCGCCGCGGAACGGGAGCTGGCTCGGCAGGTGCTCCACGGCCGGACCGTGGTCGTCAACGTGCGTCGCGGCGGCCCACATCGCCACCTCGTGCCGTGGCTGCGCGACCGCGGCATGACCACCTATGTCGGCCACCCGGGGTCACGCCACTCCTGGCCACGGTCGGACTTCGCCAACCCGTACGTGAAGCAGGCCGGCACCGACCGGGAGGCCATGGTGCGCCGTTACGGCGCATGGCTCGACGATCAACCGAACCTGCTCGCTCGCATCAGCGCTGGCGAGCTGACGGGGCGAGCGCTGGGCTGTTGGTGCGCGCCGCAACCCTGCCATGCCGACGTCCTCGCCGAGCGAACAATGTCATGACAGCATCCAACGCTGTGCACAAGCCCACGACACACCGGCATAGGAGCCGGACATGCCGAGGGGAGTGCTCAGCTGTAGGCGTGTTCTGGGCCCGGGTACGCGCCTGAGCGGACATCTTCGGCGAAGTGACAAGCTGCCTCCCGCAGCGCGTCACCGAGTTCCGCGTAAGTCTTTACGAACTTCGGCGTACGGCCCCCGGGAACGCGGAAGGCCGCCATGTCTTGCCACACCAAGACCTGGGCGTCGCAGTCAGGCCCCGCGCCGATGCCGATGGTGGGTACCACGGTCGCTGCGCTGATCCGGGCGGCGAGTTCAGCGGGCACCACCTCCAGGACGATGGCGAACACGCCCGCCGCTTCGAGAGCCTTCGCGTCCTCCACCAGTCGCTCGCCCTGCTCGCCACGTCCCTGCACCGAGTAACCGCCCAAGGCGTGCACCGACTGCGGGGTGAGCCCGAGGTGGGCCATCACCGGCACGCCGGCCTCAGCCAGCGCCTCGATCTGAGGTATCACCCGGCGACCACCCTCCAGCTTCACCGCATGGGCGCCGGACTCTTTGAGGAAACGTGCCGCAGTGTGCAGAGCCTGCGCCGGTGAGGACTGGTAGGAGCCGAAAGGCAGGTCAGCGATGACGAGCGCCCGGCGTGCCCCGCGGGCCACACCACGCACCAGGGGTATCAGTTCGTCGACGGTTACCGGCACCGTTGTCTCATAGCCGTACACGACGTTGGCCGCGGAGTCACCGATCAGCAACACCGGTATGCCCGCGGCATCCAGTAGAGCCGCGGTGGAGTAGTCGTAGGCGGTGAGCATCGCCCACTTCTCTCCGCGCCGTTTGGCCGCGAGAAGGTCCTGGACCCGGATCCGCTTGGCCTTCCGGTCCGGATCGATCGGTCCGCCGTACAGGTTGGGCTCGACAGCAGCTGCGGTCATCGTTGACCGTCCTCCCTCGAGGCCTGCGGTTCGACGCCGGTCCCCGGGTTGTGCCGATGGCTGATACTTCTGAGCGTGGCACCGAATGCGAGGGGCTGCCATGAGCGTGCGACCAGATTCACAGGGTGGCGGGCTGACTGGGCGAATTACGGCGCAGTCAGCCAGCGTGCATGGGAAACCGGCACAGCGTGCATGAGAGCCCGACATGCCGCCCCGTGGGAGGGGCTGCGTGGGGGGCTGCGTGGGAGGGGCTAGGAGGGGGAGCGTTCGCGCCAGCGGTTGGTGATCGGCAGTCGCCGGTCCCGGCCGAACGCTTTCAAGGTGATCTTCGTACCGGGTGGATACTGCCGGCGTTTGTACTCCGCGGCATCCACCAGCCGCACGATGTGTTCGATCAGGTCCGGCTCAAAGCCCGCGGCCACCAGATCGCCGAAGCCGCGGTCGCCCTCCACGTAGTCGTCGAGTACGGCGTCGAGCAACATGTAGTCAGGCAGCGAGTCGGTGTCCACCTGCCCAGGTCGTAGCTCGGCCGAGGGCGGCTTGCCAATCGAGTTCGGCGGTATCGGTGGGGTCTCACCCCGCTTGTCGGCCACCGCGTTGCGCCACCGTGCCAGTGCCCACACCGCGGTCTTGGGCACGTCCTTGATCGGCGCGAACCCGCCGACTGCGTCGCCGTAGATCGTCGAATAGCCCACCGCGAGCTCGGATTTGTTCCCGGTCGCCAGCACCAGGTGACCGTGCTGGTTGGACAACGCCATCAGAGTCACTCCCCGGCAGCGGGCCTGGACATTCTCCTCGGCGATCCCGGTCAATTCCAGCTGCCCCACGAACACGTCGACCATCTTCCCGATCGGCTGCACCTGGTAGTGCAGGCCGGTTCGTTCGGCCAGGTCGGCGGCGTCTGATCGGGAATGTGTGGAGGAATACGACGACGGCATCGATACCCCGTGCACCGCATCGGCACCCAAAGCATCCACCGCGAGCGCGGCACACACCGCGGAGTCGATCCCCCCGGACAGCCCGAGTACCACCGAGCGGAATCCGTTCTTGCGCGCGTAGTCACCCAAGCCGGTCACAAGCGCCCCCCACACTTCGGCCTCGTCGGACAGCGGTTCGGCGCTCGGCGCAGCGCGCGCAGGTGCGTAGGCCGGCAGCGGATCCTCAGTGAGGATCACCCGGGAGACATCCAACCCGGCATACCGGCCGGCTGTCCTGGCCGACCCGCCGGACAGCTCCAGGTCAAGCACCAGAAGCTGCTCGCAGAACCGCGGCCCCCGCAACAGCAGCTCGCCGCGGGCACCCACCACCATGGAGTCACCGTCGAAGACCAGCTCGTCCTGGGCTCCCACCAGGTTGGCGTAGGCCAGTGGTGCACCCGCCTCGGTGGCGCGGCGGGCCACCAGCGCCAGACGGGTGTCGTCCTTTTCGCGCTCGTAGGGAGAGGCGTTGGGTGCGACCACCAGGTCCACCCCCGCCTGCGCCAGTGCGGTGATCGGGCCGCCTACCTGCCAGATGTCCTCGCAGATCACCATCCCGATCTCCAGGCCGTGTAACCGGAACACGGTAAGGGCAGTGCCGGGGACGAAGTAGCGGCGTTCGTCGAACACCCCGTAATTGGGCAGGTGGTGCTTGAATTGCCGGGCCATTACCTGGCCGCGGTACATGACTACGACCGCGTTGCGGGGACCTTGGGTGTCGCAATCCAGGTATCCCACGACGGTGGCCAACTCGCCGCAACCGTCGTCAGCGAGCAGCGTGGCCAGAGTATTCACTGCTTCCACCGACGCGGCGGCGAAAGACTCGCGCATCGCCAGGTCCTCCACCGGATACCCGGTCAGTGCCATTTCGCCGAACACCACGATGTGTGCACCGGCGGCGCTGGCCTTCCGGCACGTTGCAGCGATCATCGTGGCGTTGCCCGCAAGATCACCCACGCAGGGGTTCACCTGAGCTAAGGCCAGACGCAGCTGCGGCATGACCCTCATCATCCAGCACGGTCACACCCAGCCCCACCCCCACAGCTGCGCGGGACTCAGTAGGATCCGCCAAATGCCCTGCGTGTCGCGCTCATTGCGCCTGGCTGCTGTCCTGGTGACCACGCTCGCGATCGGTGGGTGCGCCGCCGAGGCCGCCGGTGATCGTCAGACCGCCGACGCCGCCGGATTCAATCCGAGCGTCCAGGCCGGGGCAGGGCCGGACGGCCAGGTGCCCCCAGGATTGGAGCGGTTCTACGGCCAGAGCCTGTCCTGGGGCGGCTGCCAGGAGTTCGCCACCACCGACCGCACCGAGGAATCGTTTGCCGATCCCGGGCTGCAGTGCGCCCGAGTGGAGGTGCCGCTCGACTACGCCAACCCGCAAGGGCGCACCGCCCGGCTCGGGTTACTGCGCCGTCCCGCCGACAGCCAGCAAGAGCGGCTGGGTTCCCTGCTGGTGAACCCCGGTGGTCCGGGTGCTTCGGGGATGGCCGCGGTCGCGTCGTTGGCCAGCGCGGTGGACGGCACGGATGTGGGCCGCCGGTTCGATCTGGTCGGGTTCGATCCTCGAGGAATCGGCGCCAGCGAGCCCAAGATCGTCTGCCGGACCACGCAGGAGCAGGACGCCGAGCGGCTCGATCTCGATGTGGACACCTCGCCGGCGGGGATCGCACAGACTGAGCGAGAGAACCAGGATTACGCTGCGCTGTGCGCGCAGCGGGTGGGCAACGACGTCCTCGCCACCGCCGGGACCAGGGACGTCGCCCGGGACATGGATGTGATGCGGTCGGCGCTGGGTGACCAGAAGCTAAATTATCTCGGTTACTCTTACGGCACCCGGATCGGTACCGCCTACGCTGAGCAGTTCCCGGGCAATGTGCGGGCGATGGTGCTCGACGGTGCACTGGATCCAGATGAGAACCTGGTGGAAAGCCTGGTGAACCAAGGCGCGGGCTTCCAGCAGTCGTTCGACTCGTTCGTCGGCTGGTGTCTCGCCCAGCCGCAGTGCTGGCTGGGCAACACCCCGAAGGATCAGGCCAATCAGAGATTCCAGGAATTGATGCGGCCGCTGCTCACTGCGCCGCTACCGGTGGGCAACCGCAAGCTTTCCTACAACGACGCCATCATCGGCGCGCTCCAGGCGCTGTACAGCGACCAGTTCTGGCCGGTGCTCAACCGGGGTCTCACCGAGCTGCTCGCCGGGGACGGCTCAACGTTGCTTGCCCTGGCCGACCTTTACTACCAGCGCGACACAGACGGTTACTCCGGCAGCCTGGACGCTTTCAAGGCAATCCGCTGCCTCGACGACCCGCCGGTCACCGACCCGGCGGTGGTCCAGGAGGCCGATCGACGCTACCGGGAAGCGGCGCCCTTCCTCGACGACGGCAACCCACCGTCAGCGGCTCGCGACGTCTGCGTCTTCTGGCCGGTACCACCGACCTTCCAGCCCGGCAAACCTAATGTGGACGGCCTGCCGACGGTGTTGGTGATCTCCACAACCGGTGACCCCGCAACTCCCTACGAGGCTGGGGTTGAGCTGGCGAACCAGCTCAACGGCAGGTTGCTCACCTTTGAGGGCAATCAGCACACGGTGGCACTGCAGGGGGTGGAGTGCGTGGACGAAACGGTCACGAACTACCTAGTGCGGCTCGACCTGCCCAAACGCAAGACGCTGTGCGTCGCCGGAACCTGAGCGGCCGGTAGCACCTCTATTGCTGATCAACAGGGCGCCGACCGCACCGAGCAGGCACACCGCTGAGGTGAGCAGGAAAATCTCCCGGTACTGGGTGCGCAGCGCGGTTTCCAGAACCAGCTGGTACGCCGCGAGCTGCCGCTGGTACACCTCGCTGCTGACCCCGAAGGGCAGCGGAGTGGCCAGCTGGGCGGTGAGCTCGCGGAAGCGGTGCAGTCCCCAGGCCGACAGTGCCGCGACGCCGACGAGCATGCCGGTCATCCGGGCCACCACCACCGCGGCGGACACCACGCCGTGCCGGTCGGCTGGGGTCGCGCGCAGCGCCGCCGCGGACAGCGGCGCGATCACCAATCCGAGTCCAAATCCGGCCAGCACCAGGTCGGAATCCAGCCGAGGTAGGGTGAGCAGACCGAGATCGTGACGGGCCGCCAAGATGTCCACGGGCCATCCCGCGACCAACACGTAGCCCACGGCAGCCAGCAGCATGCCGGTGACGGCCACCACGGCGTCACCTACCCGACTTGCGACAAATCCACCGATCAGCGCGCCCGCAGGCAGCGCCACCAAGAATCGCACCAGCAGCACGGTCGCGCCGGTGGCGTCGCGGCCCAGCAGCGTCTGTGCGTAGAGCACGACGTCGACCAGGGTCACCATCAGAGCCGCACCGGCGGCCAGGCTGACTCCGAGCGACCCGAGGAACACCCGCCACCACACGCCATCGGGATCCAGCAGCCGCACCGTCGCCCACCGCTCCCACAGCACGAAGGCGATCCCGGTTACGGCAGCCACGCCCAGCGCCCACCAACCCCATGGCGGCAGCACCGCGCGATCGGGCTCGGGGTTATACAGCCCCGCCACCAGCAACCCCAGCGAGAGCGCCAACAGCCCGCCGCCGACGAGATCCAACGGTGCGCGGTCCCGGGCTTGCCCAGCCCCGGCCCTGGTCACAGCTGGCACCGCCAGTTGCACCGCCACCACTGCGACGAGGGCGATCGGGACGTTCACCCAGAACACACCGCGCCAGCCAGCCAGCGCGGCCACCGCCACGCCGTACAGCGGGCCCAGCACGCTGCCCAGCTCCTGCGCAGCGCCCAGCGCGCCCAACGCGGTGGACCGGCCACGGTCCGGCCACAGGTCAGCAGTCAGCGCCATGGACACCGGCAGCAATGCGCCACCGGCGACGCCCTGCAGCACCCGACCGGCCACCAACAGCGACAATGTTGCCGCGACCGCGGTGGCCACCGACCCGACCGCGAACATGATCAGACAGACCTGCAGGAGCCTGCGCCGGCCAAAGCGGTCGGACGCCTGACCCAGCAGCGGCATCGCGGCGACATAGCCCAGCAGGAAGCCGGTGACGATCGGGGTGGCCCGCTCCAGGCGGTTCAGCGGCACCTGCAGGTCCTGGATGATGTCGACCAGCAAGCTGACCACGACATAGGCGTCCAGTGCTGCCAGCAAAGTGACCAGCGCGCCAATACTCAGCGCCAGCCGGCGACGGCGGATCGGCGTTGCCGTCGCGTTCATCAAAGGAGACCGGGATCAGGCGGGCGCGGTTACTTCGACTGGGACGTCATATTCGGAGAAGCGGACGGTGATCGTGCCCTCCGGGTCGGTCGCCGGGAACTGAGCCTGGACCAGCCGGGAGCCCTGGACGGCGATCCAGATGTGACCGGTTTTGTCCTGGGGTGGCCCGGGCACGAGCGTGCTGAGCGGTTGCGCCGGGAAGTTGACCCGCAACCGGTAGCTGTCAACCCCGCCGATCTGCTCGCGGGCCTCGGTGGTGGCTCCTGTGCCGCTGGCCAGCACCGCCGCGACGCCGCGGTCTGGATTCAGGATCACCGACGGGTCGTACACCGCACCGGCCAAGGACAACGGCAGCTCCTGGATCGGACCGGTTGGCGGGCGCAGGTAGAGCCGGTCACCGAGGATCACGAACTCCAGTTCGACAATCTGCCCACCCCGGTCGAGGTTGGCGGTGCCCTTGGCCGAGCCCTCCCGGGTGAGCTGGCCGTTGGCGGACCGAAGGTTGAGCTCTGGCACATTGCCCCGGGTATCGACGTTGAACCGGGCGCTTGTCACGGTCCGCATCGCCGCGGCAGAGTCGGCGAGCAGGCGGGTGCCGTCGGGCAGGGCCTGCTGCTCAGCACTGCCGTCGCAGGATGTGATCAGTGCGATGACCAATGCAGCGAGCACGGCGAGAAGGCGCAGATGTCGGCGCGGCATGGTCGCATCGTAGGGGGCGGAGAACACGGCCGTCACCAACGGTCCTCTACCCTTCGCACATGGATCGCCAGCAGGAATTCGTGCTCCGCACGCTGGAGGAACGCGATATCCGATTCGTTCGGCTGTGGTTCACCGACGTATTGGGCTACCTCAAGTCGGTGTCCGTGGCGCCGGCCGAGCTGGAGGGAGCCTTCGCCGAGGGCATCGGCTTCGACGGGTCAGCCATTGAGGGCTTCGCGCGGGCTTACGAGTCCGACATGGTCGCCAAGCCGGACCCGTCCACCTTCCAGGTGCTGCCGTGGGAGAACCCGACCGGGGAGCACTACTCAGCCCGGATGTTCTGCGATATCGCGATGCCCGACGGTTCGCCGTCGTGGGCCGATCCGCGGCACGTGTTGAGCCGGGGGCTGTCCAGGGCGGCCGAGGCCGGCTTCACCTGTTACGTGCACCCCGAAATCGAGTTCTACCTGCTGCGTGACCTGCCCGACAACGGTTCCGAGCCAATACCCGCGGACTCCGGCGGGTACTTCGACCAGGCCAGCCACGACGCTGCGCCACACTTCCGCCGCCATGCCATCGAGGCGCTGGAGCAGATGGGCATCTCCGTGGAATTTAGCCATCACGAGGGCGCCCCGGGCCAGCAGGAGATCGACCTGCGCTACGCCGACGCGCTGACCATGGCCGACAACATCATGACCTTCCGGTATGTGGTGAAGGAGGTCGCGATCACCCAGGGGGTGC
>JALZDU010000349.1 GCA_030862405.1 Actinomycetota bacterium
AGTGGCTGCGGAAACTCAGGGTGTGGCTGGCGATGTACGCCGTCGCGTCCGGCACCCCGCCGTGGCTCAGTCGGCTCATCCGCCGAATCCTGGGACAGGAGTGACCATGGAACGCATCTTCCTGTTCCTGCTCGGCTTGACGTTCCGCATCCGGCAGGTCATCGTCGGGTTCAAGCGGCGGATCATGCGGAAGCCACCTGGTCGTCCCGGTGCGAGAGCTGTAAACCGCTCGGGTCGCCCGGAGCGGATACTGAGCCCTGGTGAGACCCGGGCGTTCGCGCGGATGGTGGAGGTCCTGAGACGAAGGCCACCCACGGATCGGCCACACTGATGGACGCGCGTACCCTCTCTCAAGCGATGGGCGCCAGCGTTCCGATGGCCCGCTACGTCCAGCTAGCACCAGCGTTCAACAACGCGATGATGGCGGCTCACGTTACGACCCTCAACAGAGCCGCGATGTGGTGCGCCCAGCTAGGGCATGAGTCCGTCGGGTTGCGCCACATGGAGGAGATCGCGTCAGGGGCCGCGTATGAAGGTCGCCGTGACCTCGGTAATACCCAGCCGGGGGATGGCCGGCGCTTCAAGGGACGAGGACCGATACAAGTCACCGGGCGGCACAACTACACGGCGGTGTCGCGTTGGGCGCACGGTCGAGGACTGGTTCCCACGTCAACGTTCTTTGTGGATCACCCGACTGAACTGGCTTCCGACCGGTATGGCTTCATAGGCCCGGTGTGGTACTGGACGGTCGCGCGGCCCCGGATCAATGAGCAGTGTGACGCGGGGGATCTCATCGCGGTCACCAAGGCGATCAACGGTGGCACTAACGGGCTGACGGACCGTCAACGCCGGTGGGACGCCTGCCGTCTGCTCGGGGCGGCGCTGTTACCGGGCACCGACGAGTCGGCCCTGCCGACGCTGCGGCCAGGTGACCGCGACCCCGGCCCGGACGGACCCGTGCGGCGACTCCAACAGAGACTCAATGAGGTGATGCCGTGATGGGTGACCGGATCGAGCCCCCGTGGGCGGGCATCAACGACACGGATCCGGTTGAGGACCCCCGGTTCCCCCGCATCAGAGAGTATCGACCCGGGGAAGACGACCCGGTGTGGCCGGATGATGTCGATGAGATTGAGCAGGCCGTCGCCGACATCGAGGAGATGGTCGCCGCAGCCGCCGGCAACGGCTGGGGAAGCGGGTGGCCCGACTGTCACCCCGCGAAGAGTGACCTCGCTACCGTTGAGGTCAATGACGCCGCCGGTCGGGTGGTCGCCCGGATCACGGTACGGAAGAAGTTGGCCCGCCTTCTCGACATCATCCTCGACCACTGCGCGCGACGCGGTTACGTGTTCCACACTAACCAGTGCGGCGGGTTCAACTGTCGTCCGATCGGCGGAACGCGGTCTCCGAGTAACCACTCGTGGGGCAAGGCCACGGATCTCAACTGGAACTTGAACCCGCACAGGCGCCCGCTCACCACGAACATCCCTGGATGGATGGTCGACCTGCTGGAACGGTTCCTGTGGGCGTGGGGCGGACGGTGGTCGAAGCCGGACACCATGCATTTCGAGTTCAGCGGTACCCCCGCTGATGCCGACCGACAGACCGAGCGGGCAATCCGGGAACTACTGAACGGTGAACTGCCTCCGGTGGGGCAGCCGACACTGCGCAAGGACGACACCGGACCGGCGGTAGCGGAGGTGCAGAGACTCTTGGGAATCAAGATCGACGGGCATTACGGACCTGCCACGGAAGCGGGGGTCCGGGAGTTCCAGCAGTCTCGGGGACTCAAGGCAGACGGAATATGCGGACCTGCCACCTGGGCCGCGCTACTCAAGGAGGACTTCATGGCGGCGCTGAGCGACGCACAGCAGCGGGAACTATACGAGTGGGTCAAGGAGGGCCTGGGACGGCCCTACGACTACCGCAACCACCACGGCAACCCCGAGGATCTGCACTACGGGCACGTCATGGCGCTGCGCAAGGAGCTTGCCGCGGCCCGCGAGCAGTGGGACCGAATCGAGGCGGCGCTCCCAAAAGCCCCGACCCGGTAGAGCCGGGGCCAACCCCGCCGCCGGGGAGATCCGGCTGTTCCACGAAGCTGCCGGCGGCGGTCGCGAAGCTGCCGGGGGCGATCGCTCAGGCCGCGCGCCACAGGAAGTAACTCGCGGGAGGCGGTGACCTGTGGCACCACGCCGAGAAACACTCACCGTCTACATGGGAGAGGACTGGATCTACACCTGGGACCTCACCGACAAGAACGGGGCGCCGTGGGTGTGGGACCCCGCAGACACTGTGCGCGGCGAGATCCGACATACGAACAGCTCCGGTGCGGTGATACATACCTGGGTCAGGGGCAGTCCCGATGTTGTGGCTAGCGTCAACGGAGAGCTGACCCTCATCATCCCCTACACCGTGTCCGAAGTGTGGACCGCACTGTCTGCGGTAGCGGATGTGGAGGTCACCCGCCCTGGTAACCCAATCGGTCAGCGTCGAGCACGGCCGATCTCCCTGGCGTTGATCATCGACCGGGACACCACCCGGAGTTAGGAGACCAGCTGTGCCCTTCAACCTGACCGCCAAGCATGTGATGCTGGACGCTCTGGACGAGACTGCCACCCAGATCACCCACGTCGGAATCCACCAGCTCGGTACCGACCCGGGCATGGGCGCCAACGCGGCCGGCACGGAAGCCACGGGCGGGTCACCCGCCTACGCCCGGCAGGCCGTGGCTTGGGGGGCGGCAGCGACGGAGCAGAAGTCCAACACCGGCGCCCTCACGTTCGACGTCCCTGGTGGCACCTACAGCTACTTCACCTTGTGGAACGCCGCAACGGGGAACGTCAACAACTACCGTGGCTACATCCCTTTCGGGGGCGCGAGTGCACTCAAAGGGTTCTTCTCCATCAACACCACCCTCACCGCCGACCAGATCCTTTCCGTGGGGCACGGGATGGCGAACGGCGACCGGGTTGTCCTCTACAGCGTGTTCGCTGAGACACTGCCCACCGGACTGACAGAGGGCACCGCGTACTTCGTGGTGGGCGCTGCTGCTGACACGTTCCAGGTGTCCACCACATCGGGGGGTGCCGCGGTGGACATCACCGCTGCGGGTGGTGGAGAGGGATACTGGCAGCGGATGGTTCCGGAGACGTTCGGCGCGCAGGGCCAGATAACCGCCGCCGTGGGTGCGCTCGTGCTTGATCTCAGCGGCGTGTGAGTGACGGCAACCGCCCGAGACGGTAGGAGGTCCCGTGGCTCTATGGTTAGCCAGCCAACGAGTAGTCCACACGCCATGACGAGTCCCGAGTTCCGCAGCAAGTTCCGCAAGATAGTCAGGGACGAGATGGTCACAGCGTATGCAGCGGCATTGACAACGGAGCAACTGGACGCCCTCATCGACTACGCATGGGGTTACGCAGCCTCAAGTGAGGTACGACTCACCGAGTTGTTGCGGGCGTTGGTCTCAGCTCAGCGAACCTGGTGGGATGAGCCTACTCTGCGCTCGGGTGGGTGAGTCGTGGCGAATATCTTACCGGCGCAGTCCTCGGACCTTGAAGGCGCCGGTACCGGGAACTGGGCGGTATGGTACAACGTCACGATCTCGAAGACCACCACCGACGCTTTCAACGGCACCGGTAGCCTCCGAATAGAGGCCACGGCGTCAGATTCGTTGGGTGTGCAGTCCGACAACTGGCCCGGTTACTCCACAGGTGTCACCGCGAACCAAGAATACGAAATCTCGTACTACATCAAAGGACCCGCTCAGACCTGGACCCTGACCGGTCGGTGGCGCAA